>CAZWHH010000028.1:0-13007 GCA_964633615.1 uncultured Bacteroidales bacterium
ATTGGTGAGTTTTTGACTCTGATTCGATTGAATTCACATTACCTTATATATTAGGGATTAGAAGCCATTAACCCGGCATTGCCATACCGGACTACAGAGATATCAACCCTGTTTATTATACGCCCGGAACCGGTGTGTCTTTGAGTCAAGCCAGGAGTTTCCTGTCGTTCAACCCCGTGGGTTTTAATTAAATTACAATGGATTGTTGAATTTTACAGGTAACCCACAGGGTTAGGCCTATTTACCCATTTAACAATAGAGCAATGGAACAATTTAACAATAAAATTTTCTTATGTCTCCATCCAACTCCTGCTTCCTTAGTCTTAGCCTCTTCCTCAGCCAAAAGAACTAAACCTTCGCTAATTTCCATTTGCCCTTCAGAAATACAAAAAGGCCCATAATAGCTGTCATAGATTCAGAGATCACGATGGCAAAATACACCCCTTTTTCTCCCAGGTCAAAATTCAAAGCCAGCAAATAAGCCAGTGGAATTTCAATCAGCCAGAAACACACCAGGTTGATCCAGGTGGGTGTCATGGTATCTCCTGCCCCATTAAATGCCTGAACCAATACCATTCCCAACGCATAAAAAAGGAAACCAAAACTAATGTATCGCAAACATACTGTACCTGCTTTCAGAACCGCGGGGTTATCAGTAAACAAACCCACAAAAGAAATTGGGGTGCTTATAAACAACACAGCGATCACTCCCATGATAACCATGTTGATCATTCCTGTTTTCCAAACTGATTGTTCAGCCTGCTTCGGCTGGCGGGCTCCCAGGTTTTGTCCAACCAATGTTCCTGCTGCATTACTCAGTCCAAATGCCGGGAGCAACACAAACAAAATGATACGAATGGCTATGGTGTAACCAGCCAACACTACACTCCCAAATTCTGCAATAATTCTGACCAGTATAATCCAGCTGGATGTAGCAATCAGGCTTTGTCCTATCCCCCCGGCAGAAAGCTTCAACAATCGGTGTACAATGTCAAAATCAATCTTTCTCCTTACTTTGCTCAGCCAGATTCTTTTCCTGGCAAAAAAAAGCAGATAAAACTGATAAACCACAGCCAGTCCTCTTCCAATTACTGTAGCAATAGCTGCTCCCTTTAGCCCCAGCTCAGGGAAAGGGCCTAATCCAAATATCAGACACGGATCTAAGGCTATATTCAGGAGGTTTGCCATCCACAAAACCCGCATGGAAACAGCAGCATCACCGGCACTACGAAAAGCTGCATTGATAATGAAAAGCAACATGATAACCACATTGCTGCCCAACATGATTCCGGTATAAACAGCCGAATCAGCTGCAACTTCTGTTTCGGCTCCCATTAACAGTAAAATTTCTTCGGAACAGAGAATGCCGGGTATGGCAATAAACATCGAAACAACGATTCCAAGCAAGATGGAATGAAAAGCAACCCTGTTGGCCTGCTCCCGGTTCCCTTCACCAATTCTTCGGGCAATCAATGCCATGGTACCTGTACTTAATCTAATACCAATGGAATAAACAACAGTCATTAACGACTCTGTAACACCTACCATTGCTATAGCATCTGCTCCCAAACGTGATACAAAAAAAATATCTGCCACCGCAAAAACTGATTCCATTATCATCTCAAGAATCATGGGAACTGACAACAAAAAAATGGCTTTTAAAACACTGGTCTTGGTAAAATCCCGGTTTGAACCGGCAATGGCTTCAATTACATATTTTTTTAGGTACCTGATGGCGCCCATCTGTCGACTATAACGATATAATGTGGGTTTTCTGAGTGACATGCGTTAGATGATTAAACGGTTACTGATTTGAATAAATTTGAGGTCGGGTCTCTTTAAAAAACCACCGGAAAGGCCACCGATACAGTAATCATACAAATAATACGCATGCTTATAAATAATTTATGAATACAACTCACAAAGATAAATAAATAAATAAATTATTGAATGCCAGCATATCGCCCGTAGTAAACAAAATTATTTTCAAAAAAACGCTAAAAAATTCTTATTAACAAAAAAGTGAATTCTACATCAGCTATTGTACTTTCCCCATCCATTCAAATTTTCCGGGTAAATTGGCTTTTTTTGTAATTTATGTTATCTTAGAAACCTGAAATGTTAAAATGTACTGGCCTGATTTTTGTGACGACATTATATAAAATACAAACCCTGAAACCAATTCTCCATGAATAGCAGATACAAAATAAAGTTATTAATTTTTTTTTCGTTTTTAAGTTTGTCAAGCTTATCGCTTCATGCTCAGCAGCTAAAGCCTGGAGATAAAGCCCCGGAAATTCAACAGGAGCTAATTACAGGGGAAAACTTCAAATTATCAGACCTGCGAGGAAAGATAGTTTTGATTGACTTCTGGGCTGGATGGTGCAAACCCTGCCGAAAGGAAAACCCCGAGATTGTGAAATTATACAAAAAATACAAAGACGAGGAATTTGAAAATGGCAATGGCTTTACAATTGTGAGCGTTTCTCTTGATTTTAGCCAAAAGATTTGGAAGAAGGCAATAGAACAAGACAATCTGGAATGGCCTTATCATGTTGGAGGAAAGATGGGATGGAAAAATCCGGCCGCTAAAAAATACCAGGTAACAAGTATCCCAAACAGCTTCCTGGTTGATGGCGATGGAGTTATTCTTGAAGTGAATCTACGGGCCGATGACTTGGAAAAAGCATTAAAAAAGCAAAGAAAAGGGGGATTCTTTTTTTTTTAAAAAATTAATATGGGAATAAAACACAAAAAAACTGAGGTGGCCTATAATTATTCGGATTAGGCCACCTCGGTTTTTTTATTGATTTTTTTGGTCTCTCATAATCCGGGCTTCCTCAATAAGCCATTTCAGCCGCGCCATAAGATATTCATTCTGTTCTTCAATTGAAACACTTTTCTTAGCTGTAGTGCAATCCAATGCATCGATAAGATCTTCCAACCCTTGGTCGGTATCAGGATAATCCTTACCATTGTATGTATAATAACAACCTCCCCCATCAACACAACATGCCGTAACAGCGACTTCACCATCACAAAACATATCCTGCTGACAACTTTCTTCCGGCTCTTTTTCACATCCGGTATTCAATGCAACGAAACCACAGATGAAGAGCAATAATGCGATAATACTAAATCTTTTTTTCATGTAATCAGTTTTTATGTATGCTAAAATAATTAAATATCTTTTTCTTTATTACGAGTTTCAACCTGATTTTGATACACTCCTGTGTCAAATTTAAACATTTCAGGATGAAAACGAAGATTTAAGAGCTTTTCCTGAAGAAGAATTTTTGTCTTCATTGTGGATTGTAACTTTTTATTGTCAAAACCTGTTTTTGCCGTTCCATCCAGGCTATAAGAAACCATATACACAGCCTTTTTACGCTCATCTTTCCCGGTAATATCCCCTTTCTTTGCCTGTTCCTTTAATAATTTATCTGATTTTCCAAGTAAAATATCACTCAAATGAAGCTTTAAATGATACTCGTAATCTTCGCCAAAACCCTGCATTCCATAAGCTGTAATATCCAGGGCCGTACTTGAAATGTACGTTTTCGGCACATAAATAGCATTTTTCATAATAAATACCTTGCTGCTGATATTTTTAAACTGTATATTGTCTAATTCGTTAAGATGGGTTTTGTCCGAGAGTGAAGTAGCTGGCTCAAAGTCATATACCCCACCATCTTCTAACTGGAAATCACCCCGCACACGCAGAGAATTCTGCACGAGTGAATTATCAACCAGGTCGGCACGAGTATAAAAATCACACGTGAGCAGGCCGCTTAAGTTTTCACTGCGTATACCAGGCTCGTAATACTCCTCAAAATCATTAAAATCTACCAACAGCTTTTTAATATCCACATTGGTAATGTCGTTACGCATTTGTAATATAGCCCGACCGTTAGGCTTGAGGATGTATTTCGCCGCGGTATTGAAACTTCCTTCAAAGGCATCAAATTTCATCTGATCCACAGTGTAAATACTATCCCGCATATTGAAAAGGGTTGAAATATTTTTAAGGTACACAGAGTCATATTTAAAACTTTTTACAGTGGCTTTTCCTTTGAACAAATAGGTATAATTAATGGGCTCTGCTTCTTCCTCTTCCTCTTCCTCTATCTCCTCCTTTTCAGTGGACCCGGAATTCTCATGGGCAGGAACGGTATCTGAGGGTATCAGGGCCATCAACCGGTCATAATCCAAATCCCCCATGCTGATTCGAGTATCTACCTCCAGTTGCTCCGGCTTGTTTTGAATCATTGTAGCATATACATTTTTGATGATAGTGGAATCAAAGCCAAATTGGATCCCGGCAGCTAATCCTGAAATATTGTTGGCCTGTATGGCCGAACTGTCCATGGTAATTCTTCCCGATAGATTCGCAAGTGTATAATCAGGATATTCGGGTAAAGTAGCTGAAACGTCATACAGATCTAAAGCATAAGCTCCTTTTGTAAATATCCTGTCCACCAACTCATTCCCAATGGAATCAGGATTAATTTTACCGGCCGACCGGATTTGTGCATCTATTACTCCTGTCATATGCGATACCAGTGAGTCAGGCAGCATTCTTTTTACTTCTGCTAAATTGAGTTCTATCCGGCTGTCAATTGCATAATTCGGATGTGACAAGTTTTGTACCTGCAAGTTTCCACTTATCCTCGACTTTTTAGTATTCAACTGATATTGATCAAGAAATACAGATAATTCCGACAGCCTATTCACACTTCCTTCAAATCTGCTGCTAAAGGAACTATTTTCAAGGGTTACATAATAAGCCGGAACAGACATTTTCAGTCCTTTTATATTCAATATCCCCGGCTTATATTGAATGTTTGCTGAAAGATTGTTTACAGAAAAGTTCGAATCCGGCATGACCGATACATCATCCAGCTGTATACTGGCTTCAGTTGTTTTCAAAAGATAATCGGCAAAGTTCTCATTAACAGTATCTGGTAACACTCCCTTGCTGGTAAGAGCCAGTTCCACCTTCCCGTCAATGTGCTGAATCAACGAGTCGGGAAGATAGTTGCGAAACTCTTTCAATTCCACTTGCATACGGGTTTTGATATCATATTTAGGTTGGTCAAGATCCAACAATGAAAAAGCGATATCAAAACTGCTTTTCTCGGTGTCAAAAGCCAGCCTGCTAAAATCCAACCGTGTCGTTTGATTGTTCTGCAAGAACCCATTACTTATTTTACCCTTGAATCTCAGATTATTAATTGACGGATAATCATGCATGTATACCTTCCCATCCTTATAGGTTAGGGACATATCTACCCGTGGCATTTCAGTTTCTGAATAATGCCCTTTGACTGTCCCTCCTATCTGTATCAGTCCGCTCACCTTGTTTAAGCCCATATCATAAAGAAAACGTTCAGGCAGATACTTGATTAGCTCGCTCACTCCCAGTTCTGCTCGGTTCAGTTTCAGGTCAGTTTTAATAGTCTCCCCCATATGCACTCCGCCCTGCGCAGATAAACGGGCACCATCCGTATCTATCAGTAAATTTCTTATCGACAGGGAATCGTTTTTATAACCCGCATCAAAATTAAATTTAGCGGACTTCATTAAATATAGCCTGGTTTTTGCTAAGCTGCATTCTGATAAGTGTATCTGCCCTTTTGCTGAACCTTTTATCACCTCACCGGCAAGACTGCCATTTATTTCCAGTTCAGGAATTTTTACCTTCGCTGCAAGCTGTTGAAGGCTGTCCTGGTAATAACAGGTCACATCTTTTATTTTAAGCTCCTTAAGTGTAACATTCAGGGGTTTTCCCGGAACGGTATCCTTGCTATTGGGTTCTTCAGAATGCATTAAAAAATCAATATTACTCACTCCGCTGGTGTCCACCTGGTAATTTACCATGCCGCCTTTTATATCTACTTTTACGACATTAAAAATGCCTTTTATTAGTGGTTTGGATTTGACAGCGACATAAATTTTATCTAT
This sequence comes from uncultured Bacteroidales bacterium, assembly GCA_964633615.1. Taxonomy (GTDB): domain Bacteria; phylum Bacteroidota; class Bacteroidia; order Bacteroidales; family UBA12077; genus JAGXLC01. The sequence goes on from CAZWHH010000028.1 coordinate 5,965, forward strand.
CTGCATCAGGGTATCTGGTGTCAGGTTGCACGTAGTGTCGGTTAAACCGCAAAGAGATACGTTCTTTAACTCGATAGTAGCCAAAGGAAACTTTCGCAACAAATTGAAAGAAACCTCCTGTATCGCTACCGGAGCTTCAATGTTCTGACTTACTTTCCGAAGGGCAATTCGTGTAATTCGGTTCTCTGAAAGTTTAGCAATAAATATCAGCAAAACCACCAGGACTAAAAAGATAGTAAGTGTATACCCAAATATTTTAAGTGCTTTCCTCATTTTTATAATAATTGATGAAAAAAATGCTTCTCCCCATAAAAATATTCAACCCTTAATTCTTCATGTGCTTCTGCCTCACAAACCCATCACAATTCATAAAAACACTTTTTTGTGAATATTTCAGGCTACCAAATATATAACCAAACGATCAAAAAAGAACTATGGTATAAAAAAAATTATCGCGCCAATAAATCAAATTTGTCTTATCTTAAAATTATTAATTATGAAAAAATGAACGAAATTTCGCAGGGACGAAATATCTGTGTGGGATATGCAATAATCTATCATCCCTATGAGATTTTGGTTTGCTAAATAACACCCCCCAATTCCCGGCATTGCCATGCCAGGCTACAGTCATGTCAACCCTTTTTCTCTTCTGCCGAAAAAGATTTTTCCTGGTCCGGGCGGACGCCTTAAAACAGTGTTAACAATTTAGCCATTTAACAATAGAACAATTTTATAAAAACAAAGGCGCTAACCAAAAGAATTCCCTTAAACCCCAGCTTGTAGTGGCCTCAGTCTAAATTTAAAAATCATTCGCATACCAAATTTAATTGCCTTATATTTGCAAAAGCCTGGTGGAATTCCTCTTTCTGGGGAGCTCCTTAAAAGGGAATCCGGTGATCCGGCATATGCTGGAAATTCCGGAGCTGTTCCCGCAGCTGTAAACCCAGGAATATCCTTTCTGAAATCCCCTTGCCACTGTTCGGCAGCTTCCGGATGGGAAGGCTTCAGAAAGACGGGTGAGCCAGAAGACCTGCCAGCAAATCAAAATAAATTCGAACTTCGGGAGAAAGTTCGGGAATTGGCTCTGCAATTTCTGACCTTTTTTCAGTTTTTAAAATTTTATTGGCATCATGAAAAATAGCTTATTCCTGTTTTTTGTTTTTATTTTAGCATTGAGTATCATTTCATGCCAGAAAAAACCTGAAAAAGAAAAACAAGACATAAACACGGAAAACCCGGAAATTATATCGCTCACCCCTTCAATTACAAAGCAGTTAAATCTACTGAAAGTCTACGATCAGGTGGTTGGACATACTTCATACTGCCCATCAGACAGTCTGAATAACAGCCAGCTGGTTTCAACCGGAATGGAAGTCAACGTGGAAAAAATTGCCACACTCAAACCCGACTTAATTCTGGTAAGCTCACTTACCCGTGACAAGATCATTGAAAATTTAAAAAAACTTGAGCTGGATGTCAGATACCTCAAAATGCCCCAATCTTTTGAAGAAATTTGCGAGCAGTTTATTCAGATCGGTACAATGGTCGATCAGGAAAAAAAAGCCAGGGATATCATTCAAAGACAAAAGACAAGACTCGATTCTTTGCAAAGTTTAATACCCAATGAAGAAAAACTAAAATTTTTTATTGAAATAGGAGCAAATCCCCTTTTCACTGCAACAAATAAGTCATTTATGAATGATTATGTCAAATACGCCAAGGGCATTAATGTAGCAGCAGATTTAAAAAACGGGATGGTCTCAAGAGAAAGTGTACTATCGAAAAATCCGGATGTAATTATCATTGTAACTATTGGGATCGTTGGAAAAGAAGAGAAAAAAGTATGGCAAAATTATCCCAACCTGAAAGCAAATAAAAAGAACAACATTTTTATTATCAATGCGGATAAAGCCTCCAGTCCTACACCAATATCATTTGTTGATGTAACAGAAAAAATCATAAATTTGGTTTATCTTCAAAAGAATAATCCGTAATGGACGAAAAAAACAAATACATCAGGAAAAAATATCTTGCCTGGGGCATCTTCCCCTTACTTCTTATTATATTGCTTGTTGTGGCTTTCTCTCTCTCACTGACTATCGGTGAAATAGACATCTCTGTTTTTGAATTACCCGAAATTATCGGAAAAAAGGGAGATTCTGTCATCTATTCTATCCTGAATAAAATCCGTATTCCGAGAACTATTCTGGGACTGGCGGTTGGAGGTGGACTTAGCCTTTCAGGAGTCATTTTACAGGGAATTTACAGGAATCCGCTGGTAGAACCCTATACGCTGGGTATTTCTGGTGGAGCAGCTCTTGGTGTTGCCCTGGTAATTGTTATCGGACTGAATCATCTGATTGGCAACCTCATGCTTCCTCTGGCAGGCTTTATCGGTTCATTAATTGCTATCATCCTGGTTTACTCGTTAAGTCTTCGAAATGGAAAAATACAAATCCAAAACATGTTGCTAATTGGTGTCATGATCAGTTTCATCGTTTCTTCAGCCATGATGTTTCTGATGTCCATCACAACAGCAGAAAATCTTCATGGAATCATATTCTGGACCATGGGCTCTTTGGATGAGCCAAACCTGACCCTGATCTATGGAACGCTATGGGTTTCAATTGCCGGCCTGATAATTTCATATTTTTTTGTGAAGCCTCTCAACGCAATGCGACTGGGTGAAACGAAAGCCCGTCACCTGGGGATTAATACAGAAATTTCTATTCGCATCCTTTTTGTGATTGCTTCATTGCTTACAGGAATTTGCGTGGCTGTAGCAGGAGTAATCGGATTTGTCGGGTTAATTATTCCCCATCTCATGCGCCTTGCTGTGGGTTCAGATTTTAGGGTTCTGCTAATCAGCTCTTTTCTGGGCGGCGGGGCTTTTTTAATTTTTTCCGATTTACTGGCAAGAACTGTCATTTCTCCTAATGAACTCCCGATTGGAGTCATAACCGGAATTATCGGAGGAACCCTATTCGTTATCGTGTTAAGCAGAACACGCATGAAATTAAATTAAAACCCTTAATCATGCTTCAGATTGAACAGTTGAAATGCGGCTACGGAAAAAAATTTCACATCACTGATATTTCCTTCAGGGTAAATAAAAATGGTTTTACAGGAATTATAGGTCCTAACGGATCCGGGAAAACAACCCTGTTTAGGGGTATAACCGGAGAGCTTGAAAAAGAGAAAGGCCGGATATTACTAGATGGAAAAGACACCAACGGGTTGAGCCATAAAGAAAGAGCCCGGAGTATGGCCATTGTAACGCAGGAGATTGAAAATGCAAACATTACAGTTGAGGATTATGTACTCATGGGAAGGATGCCCTACAGAAGTACTTTTCAGTTTTTTGAAAACAAAGAAGATTTTAACATTGCCCACAAATATCTGCACCTTACTGATACGTACAAATTGAAAAATAAATTCATTTACCAGCTAAGTGGCGGAGAAAAACAACTGGCAGCAATTGCGCGGGCTTTAACTCAGGAGCCCAAACTTCTTTTATTGGACGAGCCTACCTCACATCTCGACATAACCCACCAGGTTCAAGTCTTAAATTTAATTCAACGGTTGAATACAGAACTCGGACTAACGGTTCTGATGATTATTCATGATCTGAATCTTGCCGGTGAATATTGTGATCACCTGGTAATGATGAACAAGGGTAGAACACATGTGTCCGGAACGCCAGAAGAGGTACTGAACTACCAGACCATTGAAGAAGTTTACAAAACTGTGGTAATCACTAAAACAAATCCACTCTCTAAAAAGCCTGTTGTATTCCTCGTTTCAGGGAATGTTTTAAACCGAAAACAATGAATGTTTGTAATGAAGCTTCTCTACCCGTTAAAATGTTTTACCTTTTCAATCCTCATGGCAAAGGGCACCTCATTATGATTAAACTGGTATTCTATTTCCTTTTCCGAAGAAGATTTATGATTTACTTCCAGGTTCTTTATTTTCTTTAAAGCAGCATCAAACTCTGCGGAAAATTGATTCCTCAGCAAAATTTCAACCTTCCCGTAGTACAATTCTGTGATCATGAATAAACGTCGGACATGACCGTCATACTTTTCCCAGTGATTTTTTTTCAGTTCCTCCAGGTAATCATCAAGATTTACTCTTTGTAAATTTGTCATGGTCCTGCATTCCGTGTTGCTGAAAGAAAATTTTCTCACTTTTTTAATGTCAAAATCACTCTTGAGTTCAGCAATACCCGGGTAACTTAAAGCAGTAATCGTATCAATATCCACATCGATAGTTTTCTCTGCAAAACCAGAAGGAACTGGATTATTCTGTTTCAGATTATTAATAATTTTTTGCATCTCTTCAACAGTAATAATATCGGCATCCACAAAAGCACTACTAATGTGTTCCGGCATTTTTTTATGATCAAGACTGGGTTTACCGAATATCGGATCCCAAACAAGGGTTCCAAGAATAATGTTGGCATTGGAAGCCTGAATTAATTCCAGTCCGTCATAATTTTTTCGAAATTTCCTGATTTCCATGGCAATAATTTTAATGATTAATTATAATTTATTGTTCTCTGTGCTTTTCACACTAAAATACAAACCTGTCTTATTTTTTAATTGAACCCTCTATCCCTTTATTCTGTTTTCAATAAAAAGGTAACAGGTTTATTTCCGATTTTTCCAATTTAGAATGATTCTTAATCTGCTCACTAACAACTTATACCAAGAATATAGAAAACAAAAATTCTGCAACATCTGTTAGTTCTTGTAAATTAACATCTTACAAAAACTGCTTAAAAACATAGTGTTATTTAAATAACAATGTTAAAAAAATAACAAAAGGATTTTGCCGTAAAAAAATTTAATCCTATTTTTGCTACCGGATAAACAAAAAGACATACAATTTGTTAGCGTTCATTAAATTACAAAATAAATAATAATCTGAGAAACTGTTTTGATTCTATTTAAAAATTCGACTTTACCAAATCTTGAAGATGTTATTTTTCATAGCCCCGTCCTTTATAGGGCGGGGTTAAGGTAAACCCTAATATCCGTTCGATTTCTAAAAATTTTGTAAATTAAAATACAAAATTTTTAGAAATCATAAACGAGAGGGACATTAAAATCCCCGCCCTAAAGGACTGGGCTATGAATCACAAAAAAAATAATTTGTTAAAGCAGGACAAAATCAAAACAGTTTCTAAAATATCTTGATATGTGAAGGTAATGTTTTAGATTTGCAAAATAATTTTTCTCAAATGACAAACATGTGACTAAAAAACAAATAAGAAATAAACACGTGAAATACAGCTATGGAAAATAAACTTCAGGAACTCACCGAAAAACTTTACAATGAAGGTGTAGAAAAGGCAAACGAAGAGGCGAAAAAAATTCTCGACGATGCCAAAAAAGAGGCTGATAAAATCAAAAAAGACGCCCAGAAAGAAGCAGACCAAATTGTGCAGGAGGCCAAAGACAAATCGGCAGACCTGAAAAAAAATGTGGAATCTGAAATCAACCTGGCCGCAAAGCAAACCCTCCGGGAAGTCAAAAAAAACATTACAGAACTAATTACGACTAAAGTAATTAAAGAACCGGTGAAAGAATCCCTCGATGAAAAAGATTTCATCAAAAAAATCATTGAAACAATCGTGAAAAACTGGGATCCTCAATCTAATGAGCCGGTAGACATTGCCGTTACTTTGCCGAAAAAACAGCAAAAAGAACTAAAAGATTATTTTGAAAAGAAAGCTACGAAAAGCTTAAATGCCGGAATTACGGTGAATGTATCAAATCGCATGAAAGGAGGATTTGAAATTGGTCCGGCAGATGGCTCTTACAAAATCAGCTTCTCAGAGGAAGATTTTGAAAACTTTTTCAAAAGCTATTTAAGACCAAGAACAGCAGAGTTATTATTCGAAGATAAGAAGAAAAAGTAATATATGTTTCGAAATTATTATCATTGTCTGATAGCCGGCTTACCCGATCTGTTTCTCGATGAAACCGATGTGAACTTTTCTATGCAGGAATTCAAAGATCTTTTGAAAACAGACCTGTACCGAAAAGACTACAGACTGGTTAAGCTGCTTTTCCTTCCACACGATAACACCAATCTGTTCAATCTGCTACAGGAAAATGACGAAGAATTCAATTCATTAGGGAACCATACAAAGGAGGAACTTGAAAGAGAACTTAATGAAGAAGAGGCGCTGAATACACTCCCTGTTTACATGTATGAATTTGCAAATCGTTACAACGAAGACAAAAAGAAAAAAACATTGAAACAGTGGGAAAATGAACTCTCACGGGAATATTTCGATTATGTCTACCAGATCAGAAACAAATTCATCAATGAATGGTTCTTCTTTGAGCAAAACATAACCAATATATTGGCCGGCCTGAATTGCAGAAAGTTTGAACGGGACCCTGAAGAAGAATTAATCGGAGACAATTTTATCACGGAAGCCATAAAAACCAGCACTGCTAAAGATTTCGGACTTGAAGTTGATTTTGAAGAAATAGGAACCATTTTAAGCCTTGCCGAAAAAGACAACCTCCTGGCAAGAGAAAAAGGAATTGACCAGTTTAAATGGGAAAAACTAAATGAGCTGACACTCTTTGATTATTTCTCCATTGAAGTAGTTTTGGCTTACACACTAAAACTTAAAATGATCTATCGATGGATGTCACTCGATGAAAAGACTGGAAAAGAAATGTTTGACAAACTTATACAGGAATTAAAAAGTAATTTAGAATTTCCAAAAGAATTTACCATAAATGAGCAAAGAAGATAAAATAACCAAAGGAAAAATAACCGGGATCATTGCCAATCTCGTCACCGTAGAGGCAGACGGTCCGGTTCAGCAAAACGAAATTTGTTATATTCAGGATGGAAAAAGCAGCCTGATGTCTGAGGTAATTAAAGTACTCGGAACTACTGCCTATATCCAGGTTTTTGAAAGTACCCGTGGTTTAAAAGTCGGAACAGAAGTTGAATTCAAGGGACACATGCTCGAGGTAAACTTAGGCCCCGGAATCCTCTCAAAAAACTACGAT
>CAZWHH010000029.1:0-12844 GCA_964633615.1 uncultured Bacteroidales bacterium
AAGGAAAAATTTTCCAGCGCAACCCATTTTGCTGATTGGAAGGTTTTATTTCTGAATTCCCTGCTAATTTCTAAAGTTTTGCCGGCATAAATCATGTTTTACGCCTAAGACCTGAGAAATTTCGCGAACCTTTCAGGTCTGAAAACATAAAGAATTCTATTTCATTAGAGCAGGGAAAATGTGAATTTGAAAAAAAACCGAAAGAATTAAACTTCCGGTTTTTTTATTGAAGGTTTGGGTTGAATTATTCCGGTTTTATCTCTTTTTCAATCATACCGGTGAGTTTTTTGAAATCTTCCTTTTTGTAACCTACACATTGGTAGATAATCTTTCCGCTTTCATTGATCAAGATATTTCTGGGAATATATTTCTTAGCAAAATGATTGTATATCACTCTTCCTGTGTCCGGTGCAAAGTGGAAGGAATAATTTTTTTCTGATTTAAATTTCTTCATCTCTTCCATACTGTGTTCTCTTCCAACACTCACAAGCATAAAGTCTTCCTCCTGATATTGCTCCCACAATTTTTGCAGGGCAGGTAATTCTTTCTGGCAGGATGGACACCAGGTAGCAAAGAGATTGATAAGCACAGTATTTCCTTTCAGATCTTCTGTGCTGAATTGCTTGCCGTTTGTAGTGGTAATTGTAAATTCAGGGACCGTTTGGCCTACTGATGACAGCGTACTTGCTTTTATATCGGCCTGCTTATCTTCTTCTTTTTGTTTTTCTGTTTTTGGTGTACTTTCTTTCTGTTTTTCCTGGTTTTCTTTTTCTTTTCCGCATGCGAAAAACAAACTGGCAACCAGGACAAATAATAGCGCTTTTTTCATAATTTCAGAGTTTTTTATCTTAAATACAAAACTAAATATTTTTATTGAAATACAATACCCTTTAAAAAAAAATAAAAGGAAACCCGAATCAACCAATCATTTTTGTAAATTTATAGATGTTATAAATCTAAAAACCCATCATTATGACTGAAAAAAGAATTTTAGGAGTACTCATAACCGATCGTAAACAGGAGGCAGGCGAAGTTCAGAAAGTGTTAACACAACATGGTTGTTCCATAAAAACCCGTCTGGGCTTACACGAAGTAACACAGGAACAATCCAGTAAAGAAGGTCTTATCATTCTGGAACTCATCGGAGATGTTACTGAGATGGGCAAACTGGAAGAATCACTGGAAAAGATTCCGGGAACGCAGACTAAGAAGATGATATTTAATGGTTAAAACAGGAATAAATTAAATCTATTCAATATGATGTATTACGATAATGACCAGGAAAAGAAAAGCTTGCCTATGCTGGGAGAGCGATTCCCTGAAATTCATGTGCAAACTACACATGGGAAAAAAGTTTTGCCAAGAGATTATAAGGAGAATTGGGTCGTTCTTTTCAGTCACCCTGCTGATTTTACCCCTGTTTGCACCACTGAATTCATTGCTTTTGCAAATAAAGAAGAAGAGTTTAAAAGACTGAATACCCAACTTGTGGGTCTTTCTATGGATCAGGTTTTTTCTCACATTAAATGGGTAGACTGGATCAGTGAAAAAATGAATGTGGAAATTCCTTTTCCTATAATTGCAGATGAAAATGGTGAGGTGGCCAAACTTTTAGGGATGTTGCATCCCGGAAAAGGCAGCAATACAGTTCGCGCTGTTTTTATTATTGATCCCAACGGCTTTGTGCGTCTGATACTTTATTATCCGCAGGAGATAGGACGAAAGATTGATGAGATCATACGTATCCTGAAAGCTTTACAGGTTTCAGATGAACAGGGTGTTGCTTTACCTGCCGATTGGCCGGATAATGAACTGATTCAGGACAGGGGCATTGTTCCTCCGGCTACTGATGTAAAAACAGCAGACGAGAGGAGAGATGATAAAGATTGCTACGACTGGTGGTTCTGCCATAAAGAGATCAAATAAACGATTTATAAATTCTAATTTGTTAAAGCAGTAATGAAGAGCCGCTTAAACAAAGGAGGTTGTCTCAAAAACAAATATAAATGTGTTCTCGCAAAGGACGCAAACAATTCGCAAAGACCGCAAAAGGCTAATTACGAGGCCTGTATTTTTGTCAACCTTTGCGTTTCAGCTTAACGATTTTTACGTGAAGCCTTATTAAATACTTTTGAGACAACCTCCTTTGTTTATCTGATGATATCCCCGTAAAAAATTGCATTCAAAAATAATTTATTTGTACCGTACCAATATCCCCTGAAATTGGGATTGTCAACAAAAGAAATAATCTTTCCCCTGCCTTTTTTACCAACCAGGCACCAGGCAGTGTTTTCTACTTTTTCTTTGTTTTCTCTTGAAAGATATCCTGTCAGTAAAGGTTGCTCTTTAATCATAACAGGTGTGGCATAGGGATCACTGGATTTTTTTATGAATAAGTTGTTGTTTTTTAAAACCGGCATTTGATTTTTTTCTATACCAAAAGCAACCGGATGGGTAGGATCAATAGCAGCCTCTAAAACAACTCCGCTTATTGAGTTAATACGTCTTTTATTTCTCCGGCTTTCGTATGGCAAAGTAAGCGATGAATTTTCCTTTCGGTTTTCTTTTCTTTGCCATGATATCCACTCTTCTTTTTGAAGCCATTGACTGGCATTTTCCAGTGCAATCATAACACCTCCCTCTTCAAGCCAGAATTCAATTTTCTTCGTAGTTTCGTCATTGTAATTGTACCTGCCGTTTGGTAAAATTAATGTATTGAAGTCAAATAAGTTGATCCTGCTCAGATGTTCAGGTTTGACCATCAGAACAGGTATATCCATCCTATGATCCAGCAAATGCCATATCTCTCCTGCTGAGCGACTGCTTATGCCTGCGCCTGCCGCTAAAAGAATTTCTGGCTTTTTTACCGGGACAAAATACCGGCTGCCCAGATCTATGCCTTTATCTGTTAAGGAGGTGGGCATTCCAACCAAATCTATTCCATACTTTGTGCTGAGTTTTTCTAAATAATCATGTAGAGGCTTAGGTTTGATTTTTTGCTTCTTTGCAGGAACAAATATACTTCCATTGGAAAACTGAAATTCTTTTGAATTTATTTTTGTTGAGAATGATTTTGTAGCGACTTTGGCTATTAATCCTTTTTTCTTTAGCTGATAAAGGAATGCATGAACATTGTAATTATTACCGTTTGCTATATATCCTATATTGCTTGCTTTCCCTGAAATATTTCCTTCAGGCATCCGGATTTCCTCTAACTTTGAACCTTTATGTGTCTTCAGTTTTGAATTAGTAAGGGGAGCAAAGGGAATATCGAATGCCAGCGGCATGGTCCAGGATGAAACATCGTAAAACACACTGTCTTCAAATGAGGTTCTTTTTTCAAAAATACTTTTAATCAAACGGTACTGATCCTGTCGGGTGGGGACCAGGTAGGAACTTCCGGATTTAAATTTTTTTCCATTGATTCTGATATCATTTTTCAGACCGTAAATATCAATTTCATGTTTTTCTAACATTTCCAGAAAATGAAAAACTTTTGCCTTGTCCTTTTCATCGCCGAAGATGTATCCTTTTACTTTATCCTTTTCTGCCAGCTTATTAGCTTTACTATAAAACTGCTGCTGGTAACTGAAAAGTTCAGTTTTCATATTTATAGCCGCTCTGATGGTTGATAATGAAACGGTGTAATGATTGTTAATTGCATCAGCAAAAGACAATTCGCCGTGTTCGTTCTTAATAACCTGTCCCATTACTCTTGATTGTTCGAACAGAATTCCTATAGATCCATTTACATCCGGGTAGGTAGAACCTTTGCCATAATAAAAATCATCAAAGCTTTCTTCGCTGAAATAAAGAGTACCTGTTTTATCCAGCGCTTTTGCGTGGAATGAGGCAATTTCCTTAGTTAGTTTAAAATTTTTTTCAGGAGTACGCGGGTTCATTCTTTTGGGCACCCCTGGTTGAAAGAAGAATGTTGAATTTGAGCCCATTTCATGGTGATCAGTTACTATGTGGGGTTTCCATTTATGAAACATTTCCAGGCGGGCCTGGGATTCAGGATGCTGTGCCGGGAGCCAGTCCCGGTTCAGATCAAACCAGTAATGATTCGTTCTTCCGCCAGGCCAGTCCTCTCTGAATTGCCTGTCGTAAGGATTTTTATTTGTGGTATGGTGAATATGCATGTTGCTCCAGCTTGCAGCTCTTGTGAAGCCATCCGGATTGAGACATGGATCGATCAGGATAACCGAATGATTAAGAATGCGTTTGACCTCTTTATTCTTTGCTGCTGCGAGATGGTATGCTGTTATCATGGAAGCATTTCCCGGACTCGCTTCGTTTCCGTGGACACTGTATCCTAACCAGATGAATACCGGATCTTCTTTAGGATTTTGAGCCAGTTTATTTTGAACATGATGCAGATGCCGGGACCTCAAAGTCTCCAGTTTTTTCTGGTTCTCCGGTGAGGTTATTGCCAATAGGTACAGAGGTCTGTTTTCATGCGTTTCGCCATATTTCCACATGGTAACTTTTTCGGACTTTTCAGACAGTTCATGCAGGTAGTTAATGAGCTGATAGTGAGAGAAATGCCATTTTCCAAATATGTGCCCCTGCACTTCTCCCGGGAAAGGCAATTCTTTCGATAATTCTAAATTTTCCGGAAGGAAAAAGGATTTGTAGGATTGGGAGAATAGGGCACTGTATATTAAAACTGTTAAAGTAACTAAAATAATTTTTTTCATAGGATGAAGATGTTTGATTTATCCTTTTGGATGCTTTATTCTCTTAAATGGTTTAACTAAAAAATCCATTTGTACTGATCTGGTTTTTAAATTATTTTTTCCGGGGATTCCCCATTCCCTGCCTCCATAAGTCTTTTTTTATGCTTATTTCAGATTCGGGGACTATCCTTTCTCCAATGGGTTCGATCAGCTCTCTTCCTTCGGCCCTGGGATTTTTTATTTTGGCTGAGATTGGATAAGCATTCAAATATTCTGAAGGATAAGGTGCTAAAAGATTTAAAACTTCATTAATGGGTGCATCCATTGTCAGCCATTTCTTTTCATATTCTTTTTTTAAAATTACCGGAGAACGGTGATGGGGGAGTTTTTGAATCAGCTCGTTGGGAGTTGTTGTAATGATAGAGAAGGAATTTATTATTTCCCCGGTTTCCTTATTGTTCCAGGTGTCCCAAATGCCGGCAAAGGCAAAGGGACGTGCCTGTTTTTTCAGGTAGATTACATAAGGTTTGTTTAATCCTTCCCGTGTGGTGCCTTCTATAAAAGCATCGGCAATTACGAGGCATCGCCGGGAACGAATGGGTTTACGAAAAGCAGGTTTCCTGAATATTTCTTTGCTTCCTTTATAATTGGGATCATTGGATTTGTTTTTATCTCCTTCGGCACGTGCATTGAAAAGGTACATGGGTTTTTTTGACCAGAAAGGAGTAAGACCGAATTGAAAAAGTTGAAGGATATCGGGGTTTTCATTGGTTACCACCGGCGCCAATTGTCCCGGTGAAATGTTGTAGCTTGGCTGGTACTCAAATTCGTCAGGAGCTTTTACATTGAAACGTTTTTCAATGGTTTCGATTTTTTGTACTTCAATATATCTGCCACACATAACTCAGATTTTTATTCCCCGGAAGGTAGAAAATTCTTTTGATATTACAATGCAGCTTTTTCTCTTTAATTTATTTCTTCCAGAACGCAGGCGAAAATAGTACGAGTATTGTAAATAATTCAAGTCTGCCAAGCAGCATCAGGAAAGAAAGAAACCATTTACCAAATACCGGCAAATGGGCATAGTTTTCAACAGGCCCCACAGCTCCAATTCCCGGTCCAATATTTCCTAAACTGGCGGCTACAGCACCAAGTGATGAGTTTAGATCGTATCCCAGTGAAGACACAACGATTGTACTTATTCCTGTAATGGACATATATATCACAACAAATGCCAGTACATTGGTAATAATCTGCTGATCAATGCTTTTTTTGTTCATTCGCACAGGAATGATTGCATTAGGGTGCAGTAATCTTTTAAGTTCCAGGAAACTGTTTTTTATTAGCAAGCCAATTCTTATAATTTTAATTCCTCCTCCTGTCGACCCTGCAGAACCCCCAATAAACATGAGCATGAAAATAATTACTGTCAGAAAAGGGGTCCATTGGAGATAATCACTGGTTACATAACCTGTGGTTGTTGTGATGGATACTACCTGGAACACTGCATGCCGGAAAGAGCCTTCAATTGCAAATTTATCACCCATCCAAAGAAAAAGGGCAATGATGATTGTAAATGCAAGAAGAAACGTCACATAGAATCTGAATTCTTCGTTTTTAAATACCTTGTTAAATTTGAAATGAAGGGCATAATAGGAAAGGGCAAAGTTTGTACCTGCCAGGAACATAAAGATTGTAATGACATATTGCACATAAGGTGAGAAATGAGCAATGCTGGCCTGTTTGGTAGAATATCCGCCCGTGGCCATTGTGGTGAAGGCATGACAAACGGAGTCGAAAAGCCCTACATCGCCTAGCCAGAGTAATAATATCTCGGCAAGAGTAAAAAGCAGGTAAATTCCCCAAAGTCTTTTTGCTGTTTCTTTTACTCGCGGATGAAATTTGCCGGGTGTGGGTCCCGGGACTTCTGCAATAAAAAGCTGCATCCCCCCAATACCAAGAATAGGCAGAATAGCCAGGGACAGTACTATGATACCCATACCTCCCAACCATTGGGTCATGCTTCTCCAAAAAAGCAAACCGTGTGGAAGTTCTTCTATATCATTCAGAATAGAGGCACCTGTTGTCGTAAAGCCTGAAATAGTTTCGAAAAATGCATCGGTGTATGATTCAATATAGCCGCTTATGACAAAAGGAAGCGCCCCAAAAAGGGAGAAAATTATCCATACAAGACTGACAATGACGTATCCCTCTTTTTTTCCGATCGATTTATCGCCGCCTCGTGTTGAATACCAGATCAATGCTCCTGCAAAAATTGTTAGACCTGAAGAAAGGAAAAGGGCGAAGAGGTCAGGTTCATTATAATAAATACTAACTCCCAGTGGCAGAAGCAGAGAAATCCCCTCAATTAAAAGTAAGAGCCCCAGTATGTTAAATATCACACGAAAATTCATCAGGCCAATTTAAGTTAAAAGAATTTTTCTACTTTATTTACTGCCGATGGTAAGGCAAATACAACTACCCGGTCATTGGGGAGTATTTTTGTATTTCCTATTGCTATGAAACTTTCTTTGTTACGGATGATTCCCCCGACGATAGCTTCCTCGGGAAAATCTATATCCTTTAATTTTTTGTTGACGATTTTAGAGTTGGGTTTGGCAACAAATTCAAGCACCTCAGCATCAGAGCCGGTCAGACAACGCATGGTGGATACCTCTGCGCTCATTGTGAAGCGAAAAATGCGACTGGCTGTTACCAGCTTTTTGTTTATGACCGTATCAATTCCCATGTTCTCACTAAGTTTGATATAGTCCATATTTTCGATTTCGGCAATGGTCTTTTTCACTTTCATTTTTTTCGCCAGCAGGCAGGATAAAAGATTTGTTTCCGAATTTCCTGTCACCGCGATGAATGTATCCATTTTTTCCAATCCTTCCTCTTTCAGAAGTTCAATATCTCGCCCATCACCGTTGATTATCAAAGAATTTTTAAGTTCATCAGCCAGGCTTTTACACTTATCCCTGTCTTTATCTATCAATTTTACATTCATTCTGTTTTCAAGAGATTGGGCAGTTCTTTTGCCGATCCGGCTGCCTCCAAGGATCATCACATTTTTGATCTCTACTTTTTTCTTCCCTGAATACTTCATTACATTGTTGATACCGGCTTTGTTGGTAACTACATAAACAAGGTCATTGACCCTGAAATAATCCAGCCCTCTTGGAATAATAGTTTCTCCGTTTCTGGTGATTGCTACTGCACGAAAATCAAAGTCTTCAATCTCTTCAGTCACCTCGTTCAGGGTTTTGTCTATTACCGGGGCATTCTCTTCTAAACGCAATACATAAAGGGACAATTTCCCTCCCGTAAAATCTACGATCTCAGAGGTTCCGGTTTGCCCGACCATTGTGACGATCTCTTTAGCTGTGATTCTTTCCGGGTAGATCATATAATCTATTCCCAGAGTGGTAAAATGGTTTTTATTGACCGGTCTGATGTATTCCGGGTTGTCCACCCGTGCAATCGTATGTTTAGATCCCAGTTTTTTTGCCAGTATGGCGCTCGTGATATTTGTCTCTTCCGAATTTGTTACCGCAATGAAAAGGTCGGATTTTTTTATATTGGCTTCTTTTAATATTTCAAAAGAGGTTGCAGAGCCATTGATTGTCAATATATCCAGAGATGTGTCAATTCCCTTTAGTGAGTTTTTATTTTCATCTATAATAATAATATCGTGAATTTCACTACTCAACATCTTTGCCAGATGTGACCCTACATCTCCTGCTCCTGCTATAATAATTCTCATTCGTTTTTTTTTATTTGCAACCATAGATATTGATATTTGATCAGTTACGAGTGGCCTTCCATAATTTTGTACCCTGAAGGATCATTAAAACAGCAATGCTACTATTCAGGTATGTTGTAAGTTTTATTATGGCTGGCACATATAGTCCATCGTTTTTAGATGCTGATACAAATAAACATTATGTTTTAAAATTAACCAATTTTTTTTGTTTTTTATTCCAACTTTTTGATAAAAGCACCTTCATCTGCTATGGAGTGGAATTCAATTTTTTCTTCTTTGAATAACCGGATCCATTTTTCCTTTTCATAGTAGGAAAAAGACGCATCAAGGATGATCTTGTTGAATGAAAAAGCATTTCGGAGGGCCGTGAAGGGAATGTTGCAATTTTGAGTGATAACGAGATAATCTATGTTGATTTTATTCATGGGTACTTTGTTTATCAAGCAACAGGAATCAGAGAGAATAAAAAGCTTTTTTGTTTTGAATTGAATAAAATGATCTTTTGTGAAGAACGAATGGGTTTGAGTGTTTATTTCAGGCCCGGAACCGATCGAAAAATATTCGGGCGAATCCGTTCTTCTGTTTAACCAATGGCTTTTTGCACTAAATTCGATTGTTTCCTTTTGGTCTTTCCTGCTTGTAAGTATATAATTTTGTTTTCCATCGATAAAATTTATCAGAGTGGTTTCAGGCGCATTGTAAATAATTAATTCAGACCGGTTCCTCTGTGAATACTTGTGAAGGATATCGAAAACCAGTAATAAAATAACCAATAGAAGCGCTCCTTTCAAATGATGATTTTTTTTGAAAACCACAAATATGGAAAGCAGAAAAATGATCAAATAAATGAAAATTAAATGGGGCTTTCCTATCCATAAATCGCCTGATACTGAATAAGGAAGATCTTCAATGAAACCTACCGAATAATTAAGTGCAGAAAGGATATAATTAAGGACTGCACCCAGCATTTTTCCTATTCCAGGGAAGACCGGGAATGTAATGAGTGTTGTAAAACCTGTAATAATGACCATAGCAGCTGCAGGAATGGCAATAAAGTTGGTTATCCAGAAGTAGTTTGGAAACTGATTGAAGTAATGGATGACCAGGGGTGTTGTACCAATCTGCGCAGCCACGGCTACTGTGAACCATTGCCATAATTTATCGGGCAAATAGGGGAGTGAAATCAAACGATACAATTTAGGCTGAAAAAATACGATGCTGAGTACTGCCGTGTAAGATAACTGAAAACTTACAGAGAAGAGCAGCATGGGGTTCAGGTAAAGCAGGATAAATGCCGAGAATGCCAGGCTGTTGTATACTGAGCTCGTTCTTCGAAGTTGAGACCCAATTGCTATTACAGAAAACATAAGGGTTGCCCGGGTAACCGAGGGAGAAAGTCCGGTTAGAATAGCATAACCCCAAAGAATAATCAATATTAGAAAAATTTTTAATTGCTTCCCGTACTTTATTTTTTCAAGGAAAAGTAAAAGATAATGAAACAGCAGGAAGACAATTCCCACATGAAGACCGGAAACTGCTAGTACATGCATAGCGCCTGAGGAGGAAAACTTTTCACGGGTTTCCTTTGACAGATAGTCCTTGTAACCCAATAAAAGCGCAGAAGCTACACCTGTATTTCTTTCTTCGATACCTGTTTTATTTAAGAGCTTTAGAAGTTTTAATCTTAACCGGTTGGAAAATCCAATTAAAGAAGCAGAGGGTTGCTTTTGTGTTTTTCTCCAGCTTTTGCCAGGGATATAAGTCTGATAATAAATATCATGAATAGCCAGGTATCGTTTGTAGTTAAATTCATCGGGATTACCAAAATTTTGTGTCGGATTCAGATAAGAATTAAACACGATCTGAGAGCCGGGCTGAAGGTTTTCTGCAGAATAAGATTGTTCAAAATAAGCCAGCGCTTTAATTTTTTTTGGAATCCATTTGGTGTCTGCCCAATATCCTTTGATGCTGAGAACCGATTTGCAGGAGTTTTCTTTTTTAGCGGGTATCTCAATTATTTCAGCCAGACAGGTAAGTTTGTTATGGGGCAGGCGAGGGGGATTGGATTTTTGTTTCATAATCACCATTCCTGTTCCGCAGATAATAAGACCCATCAGAATCCCCCGGAATGATTCCATAAAAAATTGCTGCCCGGCCGGTAGAAGAACAAATGAAAACAACATGGAGAAACCCGTAAAAAGGATCCCAACGATAAGCAGCCACCCGGAATGGAAGTAATATTGCAGGAGCATCCCTGAAATCAGGAATAAAAGGATACGTATAAAAGGATATTTTTTAAACGAAATCATTTTTTCAGTCGCTTTCCCCGGTGCCAAAGTTAATCTCAGTCACAAATTTTGTGATGGATATTATGCTGGAAAGGTCGAATATAAAGCTTTTTAATCCAGCACTTTTATGTGCAAATGTTCATTAAAAATGCGAAGAAAAAGAGAATGTGAAAAATGATTGTTGTTTTTTATAATGATTCTAAAGACCATTTATTGATTGTATTAAACCATTCATTTGACAAAATATAACATTCACTATGTAGAATGAACCACTTGTATTATTTTATTAAGTTTTTTTTTATTACTTTGTTGCTTCTATACCTTCCTATATAAAGCGTTCATGTCGTTTTTATTCATACCTCAGCGAATGCGCGGGGTTGGCATTGGCCCCTCTAATAGCCCGATAAATAATTGTAATCAGTGCAATTAAAACGGCCAGTACGACTGCTGCTACAAAATAATACCAACTGAGTGAAATTTTGTAGGCAAAATTGTTCAGCCATTGATTCATGTAAAAATAGGCGAAGGGAATACCTATAAGACTGGCAATAAGAACCAGGCTTATAAAGTCTTTGATTACAATTTGTACAATTTGTCTTGTATTGGAACCAAATACTTTACGTACAGCTATTTCTTTTGTTCTTTGAGCTACAACAAAGGATATTAGTCCAAAAAGCCCGAGGCAGCTTATAAATATGCACAACAATGCAAAAATCCCGAATATCCTGGTGCTATTCATTTCGTTTGCATAAAGTCTTTCATACCGATCATCCATAAAGAATCCGTTGAAGGGAGAGGATGGGAACAAGTTGTTCCATGTATCTTTGATTTCTTCAACTGTACCTTTCAGATTTGCAGTATTGAGTTTCAGGTTGATATTTCGAAGATTTTCCGGAACGTAATAATAAGCAGCAGGTTCTATTGGAGTGCGAAGGGAATAATAATTATAATCCTTAATTACGCCAATAACTGTACCATTTATAGAGTCAGGTCCTCTTGGCAAAAACTGTTTGCCAACAGGATTCTCCCAGCCCAGTTTTTTTGCTGCGATCTCATTCAGTATAATTCCGTTATATTTATCTGTTTCACGATCTTCACTGAAATTTCTGCCTTTTACAATATCAATCTCCATTTGGGGCAGGTAGTGAGGGTCAATATAACCAAACCTGACCATGAGTTTTGTTTCAGCAGAGTCAGCTACATAGATGCCTCCCTGTCCGCCACTTACGCCGGTTGACGATGAACTGGCGCTTATGGCTGTGATGTTTGGATTGTTTTTTAGTTCACTCTTCAGCAAATCAATGTTTTGCATCATTTCATCATCTTGAAATCTCATTTGAATGGAATAGACCGCTTCATCATTATATCCTTTGTCTTTTGTCTGGAAATACCGCACCTGGCTTACTGCAATGATCGTTGCTATGATAATGATGATTGATACGGCAAACTGGCTTACCACCAGTATTTTTCTAAGCAAGCCTGAAGTGTTTTTTCCCCGTTTTGATCTGAATCCGCTGAATATAATCGTGGGTTTAAAGCCTGACATGTACAGGGCGGGATAAATACCTGAAAGCAATCCAGCCGCCAAAACGGTACCTATCAGACCCGCAGTGAATACCGGATTACTGAAGTCCATGGTAAGATCAATACCAAGTATTTGGTTTACATACGGTAAAAATAGCGCAATACCGGCAAGAGCAATTATGGCTGAGATAATTGTAAGAACAAAGGATTCGCCCAAAAACTGGAAGATCAGTTTGGATTTATTAGCGCCAACCACTTTTCTGACACCCACCTCCTTATACCTTTGAAGGGCAAGTGAAGTAGCCAGGTTGATATAGTTCATACAAGCTACGATAAGGATGAGTAAAGCAATCACTGTAAAGATGTAAACCTGGTTGATATCTCCCTGGTTGTAATTGTAGGTCTCAAATTTGACATGATTCGATTTTAGGTGAATATCTTTAATGGGCTGGATATACAATTCAGGAATGTTTCTCCATTCCGAGAAGTATTTTTCTTCAAATTCCGGGAATTTTTCTTCCAGGGCCTTTTTGGACACACCCTCTTTAAGTTCTACATAAGTATCCAGGGAATTGCTTTGCCAGCTG
>CAZWHH010000030.1:0-12811 GCA_964633615.1 uncultured Bacteroidales bacterium
ATTTCAAAAATTATGAAAGATCCTAAAAGATATTTAATCACTGCAGCCTTACCTTATGCCAACGGGCCTTTACATATAGGACATATTGCAGGCGCCTATTTGCCTGCTGATATTTATGTTCGTTATCTGAGACTTAAAGGGAAAGAGGTAGCCTTTATCTGTGGTTCGGATGAGCATGGAGTTCCTATTACATTAAGATCCCGAAAAGAGGGAGTGTCGCCACAAGAGATTGTTGACAGGTACCATAAGATTAATAAAAAAGGGTTTGAAGATATGGGGATTGAGTTTGATATTTATCACCGCACTACTGATCCTGTTCACCATGAAACAGCTTCTGCTTTTTTTAAAAAACTATATGAAAAGGGAGAATTTGTAGAGAAGGAAGAAGAGCAATTTTATGATGAAAAGGAAGAGCAATATCTGGCTGACCGTTACATTGTGGGAACTTGTCCGAAGTGTAACTACGAAAATGCATACGGGGATCAATGCGAGCAATGTGGAGTAAGTCTGAGCCCAAAGGAACTGATTAACCCAAGATCTGTTTTATCCGGTAATCAGCCGGTCCGCAAAAAAACCAAACATTGGTATCTGCCCCTGGATAAATACCAGGAAGAATGGCTGGAGGATTGGATAGACAGTCATAAAAAGGATTGGAAGACTAATGTATATGGACAATGTAAATCGTGGTTAACTCAGGGATTACATCCCCGGGCTGTAACGCGTGATTTGGAATGGGGCGTTCCTGTACCCATTGAAGGGACAGAAGGAAAGGTCCTTTATGTCTGGTTTGATGCTCCCATTGGATACATTTCTGCTACCAAAGCATGGGGTAATGAAAACAATAAGGATTGGGAGAAATTCTGGAAAGATGAAGACACCCGGTTAATTCATTTTATCGGAAAAGACAATATTGTGTTTCACTGTTTGATTTTTCCCTCCATGTTGAAAGCCCACGGAGAGTATATTCTTCCGGATAATGTGCCAGCCAATGAATTTCTGAACCTGGAGGGAGATAAATTATCCACCTCAAGAAACTGGGCGGTATGGGTGAATGAGTTTGTAGAGGATTTTCCCGATAAGGTGGATGTGCTCAGGTACACTCTATGTGCTAATTTTCCGGAACAAAAAGACAACGATTTTACCTGGAATGATTTTCAGGCCAGGAATAATAATGAACTGGTTGCTGTGATGGGAAACTTTGTGAACCGGGCATTGGTGCTCACCAAAAAGTTTTTCGACAAGAAAGTCCCGGAATGCAAGGAACTCACTGACTATGATCAGGAAACGATGAAAAAAGCCATTCAGATTAAAGAGGATCTTGAAAACAGGATTGAAAATTTTAAATTCCGGGAAGCTGTTAAAATTGCCATGGATTTGGGTCGTTTGGGTAATAAGTACCTGGCAGATACTGAACCGTGGAGTCTTTATGAAAAAGACCCGGAGCGGGTTCATACCGTTTTAAATCTTTCTTTACAAATAGCCGCCAGTTTATCAATTATTATTGAACCCTTTTTGCCTTTTACGGCTGAAAAACTGAGGACTTTCCTGAATATTGATAAGTTAGACTGGGAATTGGCAGGGAAAAGTGATATTCTGCCCATGGGACATGAAATTAGAAAACCCAAATATCTTTTTCAGAAAATTGAAGATAAGGAAGTAGAAAACCAGGTGGAAAAGTTGAAAGAGGCGAGGCGTAGAAAAGAACAAGAAGAAAAGGGTATTGAACCGGCCAGGGAGGATATCAGCTTTGATGACTTTGTCAAAATGGATCTGCGTATTGCAAAAGTGCTTAATGCTGAGAAAGTACCTAAGACCAAAAAATTGCTTAAACTGGAGGTAGATACGGGAGTAGATCAGCGAATAGTTGTTTCTGGAATTGCTGAATACTATGAGCCCGAAGAGATCATCGGGAAGCAGGTAAGTATGATTGTGAATCTTGCGCCTAAGAAGATTCGGGGGATTGAGTCGCATGGAATGATTCTGATGGCTGAAAATGCAGACGGAAAACTGACCTTTGTCGTTCCGGAAGAAGAGACACAAAATGGTTCAATGGTCAAATAAATAGGACATTGTTATATTACTGTGTTGTTTTATCCGCGCAGATCAGATTTATTCGTGTGATCCGCGTTCCATGATTACCGGCAAAAAACAAAGCAGAAGTATATTTATCTTCGAATCTTCGGGGAAGAGTGGAAACTCCAGCGCCGATTTAACGCCGCTTCAAAAATTGCCTTTTAAAGCGCCATCAATTTCGCTGAGCAATCTTTCTTTATCTTTTGCAAGGGTGCCTTTCAAAATCAGGTTGTTTGAAACATGATCGCTGCGATAGATTGTGTTTTCTGTGGTGAGGTGTTCAATAAACAGTTTTAGTTCTTCAATAAGTTCTCTGACCGTTTGCTGCTGATAATCCCCATTAAATTTTTTTTGATAATGATCCGGTCCATAGGGCATGCTCAATGTGAGAGTCGACAGAAACTTTGGGTTTATGTAGTTGATTACTTCTGCGGAATGGAGCGCATGTTGTTTGCTGTATTTTTTTCCTCCCAGTCCATTGATAATCATTATGGAGGTGTCTATACCCACTTCGTGAGCTCTCTGGATTCCTTCCCTGGTAGATTTGAAAGTTTCTCCTTTGTTGATTAATCTGAGCAATTCATCATCTCCGGTTTCAATACCAACATATAAGAGTTTTAATCCTTGTTTTCGGATTTCGATCAGTTCTTCATCGGTTTTGCTGAGGATGTCTTTGGGTAATGCATAAGCTGAAATTCTCTGCAATTTCCCAAACCGGGCATTTATTTCTTTAAGTATAGGTATCATTTTAGAGGCAGATAATACAAAAGCGTTTCCATCTGCAAGAAATACTTTCCTGGTGTTTTGAAAGTATTTGGCCAGGTTTATTATCTCCGGCTTTAAGATTTCCAGGCTTTTCGCCCGAAATTTTTTGGAAGCATACATTTCACAAAAAGCACAACGATTCCACGAACAGCCAATAGTTGCCTGAAGAATAGCTGAACGGGCTTCACCAGGAGGACGAAAAAGAGGTTCTTCATATTGAACAGGTATAAAAAACATTTGGTTCAAGCATTATTTTTCGAAACACAAATATAAAAATGATATTTTGATAGCAATAATTCTCTGTTTTGATCTGTTTTTTATATTTTTTTTTATTTTTATAGATCAATCAATTATTTTTAATCAAACTAAAAAAAAAAATTAATTATGAAAAATTTTAGAAAAGTACTAATGGTATTTGCCATCTCTTTTATTTCAATTAGTATGTTTGCCCAGGGGCCTTATATAAGTTTCAATGCCGGGTATGGCATGGGAACAAGCACCATGTCCCTTGATAACTATGGATTTACAAATTACACCAGCAATCCTGATTCTTATACACAGGAACAAATTTTCCTTTCACTTGGGGAAGGAATTAATATAAATGGGGCATTTGGACTTATGTTTAATGAAAACCTGGGAGCAGAAATAGGTGTTTCTTATTTAATGGGGTCAGAAACGGAAGCCAAAGATGTTTATTCCAGTGGAGACGGTTTAACAACATATGCCATCTCCTCAAATATGCTAAGAGTATCCCCTTCTCTTGTCTTTTCCGCCAATATGGGCGGTTTCAAACCTTATGCCAAATTTGGTATGTTAATCGGGAAAGGTACAATTGAATTCAAATATGAAGACAATGATCCTTCAGGAGATGAGTATATAAGACATGCAGAATTTGGTGGTGGTCTAGCCCTGGGTCTTAATGCAGGAGTTGGAGCTCTTTTTAGCTTAAGTGATAATATGGCAATTTTTGGAGAAATTAGCATGGACAATATGACCTATGCACCAACTGAAGGCGAAGTAACCAAAGCCACCTACAATGGCGAAGATCAATTAGGTGATATGACCACAAGTCAAAAGGAAATTGAATTTGTTGACAGCTATACTTATGATTATAGTAATCCACCCTCAGATTCTGAACCAAGCCAGGAGTTAAAACATAAATTCCCTTATGGAAAAATTGGTTTTAACTTTGGAATAAGACTTGGATTCTAATAGCAGAGTGAAATATATTATAGGGGTATCTGTTAAAAAACTTATAAACAGATACCCTTTTTTGCAATAGTTATTTTTTTTAAAAAAACTACCTTTCTTTCCAGTCTCCGTTTTCCCGGATCACTTTTTTCAATTCTTCAACAGCATTTTCAGAGGGTACATTTTTACGAATGATCTCTTTTTTCTTGTATAAAGTTACTTTCCCTTTCCCGGAACCGACATACCCATAATCTGCATCGGCCATTTCGCCTGGTCCGTTCACGATACATCCCATAACAGCTATTTTTAACCCTCTCAGATGCCCAAGCTTTTTTCTTACCTCCCGGGTAGTTTTTTCAAGATCAAATTGAGTCCGGCCACAGCCAGGACAAGAGATGAATTCAGTTTTGAAGATGCGCATCCGGCTGGCTTGCAATATTCCGAAAGCTGTCTTTAAGGTTTCTTTGGCAAGTCCTGTATTATTCTGAATACAGATTCCCTCAGCCAGTCCGTCAATAAAAAGAGGGCCTGTTTCGGAAGAAGCTTTTATCTGCAGATCTTCTGCTTTGTTTTCCCGATACATGTTATGGAGGATGACCGGATTTTTAAGATTTTCTGTCATTAATTCACAAACGAAGCGTCGCTGTTCGGTGGATTCATTTTTGGAAAGAGGCTGCAATAAGAGCACAGCGGGTTTTTTGTTTTTAAGCTTTTTGAGCTCATCCATTTCGTCGATGGTGGTAAAAATAAAGTTAAGCTCGTCGGACTTTTTATGGCTGGAAGCAAAATGCCCTATGGAATTAAAGAATGGGAACGCCTTATTTTTGTTTTTTTCCAGCCAGTTTTTCTGACTGATAATAAGAGGTGCGTTGATGTGGTCTGTTTTAATCCGCATGTTAGTTTTTAAAATGAAGTCCGGACAATATATTTTCTTTTTATTCTTCAGTTCGGCAGCATTTTCAGCTGAGAGGACCACTACAGGATCTTTTTTACCACCGATAGGTCCCATTGGGTTTGTCTCTCTTTTTTGATATTTAAAGGGATTGAATGGAGTATTGCTCAATTCGGTATGAGGCTCTTCTTCCTCTTTTCTGCTAATGTGCTGAATTAATTTATTGGCCACAGGAATCTCTTTTTCGGGTGCTTCTGTCAAAGAAACTCTGATTGTATCTCCAATGCCATCAGCCAGTAAAGTGCCGATCCCTACCGCCGATTTAATTCGCCCGTCTTCTCCTTCACCTGCTTCGGTAACTCCAAGGTGTAGTGGATACAACATTCCTTCCCTGCGCATCCGGTTTACCAACAAACGGTTGGCTTGCACCATCACTCTTGTATTGCTGGATTTAATAGATACCACAACATGATGAAAATTTTCTTTTCGGCAGAGGGATAAAAATTCCATGGCAGAATAAACCATCCCTTCAGGGGTGTTGCCATATTTTTCCATAATCCGTTCAGACAAAGAGCCATGATTTACGCCAATCCTGAGGGCAGTATCATTCTCTTTACAAATGTTCAGTAATCGAATAAATTGCTCGCTTATGTTTTTAAAATCATTTTTATTGCCTTTTTTTATGGCATAATTCCCCGGATTGATTCTTACTTTATCGACAATGGTTGCTGCTGTCTCTGCTATAGATGGGTTGAAATGCACATCAGCAGCCAGAGGAAGGGACCAACCCCGGCTGGTCAATTCTTTCTTTATATTTTTTAGGTTTTGTGCTTCTTTTACCGTTCGGGTGGTCAACCGGACCATATCTGCCCCTGCTTTGGCTATTTTGATAATCTGAGCCACAGTGGCTGAAGTATTATTGGTGTCTGTATTGGTCATTGACTGTATTCTGACAGGGTTCTTTCCTCCGAGCCACAAGCCGCCGACTTTTATTTCTCTTGTCTTCAATCTTTTATAGAGTGAGAGACTTTCGCAATATTGATAATCTTTTTTATTCATGAAATATGTCGTTAATTTCCCTCAAGTACTTCAGGATTTACAATGTTGGGTGGTGTATTGCCCTCAAAAAAATGAAAAATGTTCGTAGAGACCTCTTTGGCCATTTCAACCCTGGTTTCCAGGCTTGCTGTACCAATATGTGGGGTAAGCACGACATGTTCCATTTCAAGAAGTTTTTTACTGATTTTGGGTTCAAATTCATACACGTCCAGACCGGCTCCTCCTAATTTTCCGTTTTCAAGATACCTGATAAGAATTTTTTCATCAATTACCGGACCGCGGGAACTGTTGATAATATAAGTTCCTTTCTTCATTTTTTCAATCTCTTCTTCCCCCAGCATATGGTAGGTTTCTTTTGTCAGGGGAACATGCAGGGAAATTACGTCCGAATTTTTTAGAAGGTGCTCTATTGAGGAAGGTTCTGCCTGGTAGAAGTATTCATCGGTAAGACTTATCCTTTCTCTTGAGTAATAAAGGATGTGCATTCCAAAAGCCCTGGCTTTTTGTGCAAAAGACTTTCCGATATTGCCCATTCCAATAATGCCGAGTGTTTTATTTTGGAGGGTATGTCCGAGATTTGCCATGACTTCCCACTTAATTTCTTCTTTTTTCTTCAATTTATGGTCTAGTTCTGTGATTCTTCTTGTTAATGACAACAACAGTCCGAAGGCCAGTTCAGCAGTAGGTTCAATAACTGTTTTTGGGGTGTTTGTTACAATAATGTTTTTTTCAGTAGCGGCAGAAACATCAATATTGTTGAATCCCACGCCAAAATTGGCAATAATCCTCAGCTTTTTCCCTTTTTGGATTAACTCTTTATTAATTTCAAAGCCAAAAACCGGGATAAGAACTTCAACTTCTTCTATCTGTTTTTCAAGTTCTTTGTAAGAAAAATGTTTCCCTTCCGGGAGTATTACATCAAACGACTCTCTGAGGTTTTTGAGTCCCTCATCTGGTAGCTTATGAGTGGATAATACTTTTACGGCCATAGCGAATTATTTGTTTTTTTACTTAGTTTTACCCTGAAAATAAAGATAATTTCACAGAGTTTGACTTATTTTTTCCCATCTAATTTAATAAATTTGAATCTTTAAATGAAAAAATATGTCGATAGAGGTTCATAAGATTACAAAATACTATGGCAAGCAAAAAGCCCTGAATGAAATAAGTTTTGGAGTTAAACCGGGAGAAATAGTGGGTTTTGTTGGCCCCAATGGAGCGGGAAAGACTACTGCCATGAAGATCCTTACAGGATATATGCTGCCTTCTTCAGGTGAAGCAATGATTAACGGTAAAAATGTCACAGAACAATCAATGGAAGTGAGAAAGACCATCGGCTATTTACCCGAACATAATCCACTTTATGAAGAGATGTACATTGTTGAATATCTGGAGTATGTAGCCGGACTTTACGGGTTAAAAAATATTAAGGAAAGAATTGAAGAGTTAATCAGACTGACCGGGCTTGAAAAAGAAAGAAACAAACGCATATCCTCTTTATCAAAAGGTTACAGACAAAGAGTTGGTCTTGCCCAAGCCATTTTGCATGATCCGGAAGTATTAATTCTGGACGAGCCCACTTCGGGGTTGGATCCGAACCAGATCATTGAAATACGAAACCTCATTTCTTCTCTTGGAAAAGAAAAAACAGTGTTGCTTTCTACTCACCTAATGCAGGAGGTTGAAGCCATTTGCGACCGAATTATTATAATAAACAAGGGAAACATTGTTGCGGATGATAAGGTTGCAAATATATCCCAACACATAGAAGATAACAGGCAAACGGTATTGGTTGAGTTTAATAAAGAGATTGAAGAGGAAGAACTAAGGAACTTGCCCATGGTGACAGAACTGAAAAAAGTTGCGGATAACACCTGGTTGTTTGAAGGTACAGGAGAAGAAGATATCAGACAAAAAATCTTTGATTTTGCCGTTGAAAATGGATTTTCGGTATTATCGATGCAGAAAAGGGAGAAGAGCCTCGAGGAAGTCTTTCATGAGATGACCAAATAGGGGAATTCGGTAGCTAACATGGCCCCGCCCAGTATTCCAATTATTTTCTCTATGGAGTTCTAAAATTGGGTGATCCATTTCATAAAACAGACAAGAAGGAAGATACAGGTTTATGAAAACAAAAAACGCGGGTTCTGATGACCCGCGTTTTTTTTTGTTATATATTGTATCAGTTTAATTGAATAAGCCTACAGTAACTGTTAAGCCTGCCATTACCACTGATACCATCATCATAAGTTTGATAAGAATGTTGAGTGATGGACCTGAAGTGTCCTTGAAAGGATCACCCACGGTATCACCAACGACTCCTGCATTGTGTGTTTCACTTCCTTTTCCGCCATAATTGCCTTTTTCGATATATTTTTTGGCATTATCCCAGGCGCCACCAGAGTTGTTAAGCATAATGGCAAGAGTAAATGCTGTTGTAAGTGTACCTGCCAGCAATCCGACTACTCCTGCAACACCAAATATAACACCAACGAGTATTGGCACGATAATCGCGATTAATGAAGGAATCAGCATTTCTTTCTGAGCTCCTTTCGTTGATATAGCTACACAACGTGCGTAATCTGGTTTTTGGGTGTTTTTCATAATGCCAGGGAATGCTTTAAACTGGCGTCTTACTTCATCTACCATATCACCCGCAGCACGGCCAACAGCTTTCATAGTCATAGAGCTGAACAGAAAGGCCATCATTGCACCAACAAAAATACCTCCCAGTAGCATTGGGTTGAAAATTGATAAATCATAAGCTTCCACAAAGTGGCGTACTCCGGCCTCAGCTACTTCTACTGTCCTTTCTCCGGCTTCAACCGCGGGTTCTG
The DNA here is from genome assembly GCA_964633615.1 of uncultured Bacteroidales bacterium. Lineage (GTDB taxonomy): Bacteria > Bacteroidota > Bacteroidia > Bacteroidales > UBA12077 > JAGXLC01. The sequence continues at coordinate 8,818 of CAZWHH010000030.1, forward strand.
CGCCTTTATAGAACACTATATCACCTACTTGTTTGAATCCTTCGGCACTTGTCTGGGCCAGCTTACCAAGCCATAAGCGAACTTCTTCAAGATATGCAGCTAATAGGGCCATAGCTGTAAGAGCTGCAGAGCCGATAGCAAATCCTTTTCCTGTGGCAGCAGTTGTGTTACCAAGCATGTCCAGTGCATCGGTTCGTTTTCTAACTTCCGGTTCCAGTTCTGCCATTTCAGCATTACCACCGGCATTGTCAGCAATCGGGCCGAATGCATCAGTAGCAAGAGTAATTCCAAGGGTTGAGAGCATACCAACAGCGGCAAAACCAATACCGTAAACACCCAGGGCAAAGTTTTCAAAACCGCCTGCTAAACCAAAGGCCCCAATTATACCAACAACAATTGTGGCCACGGGTACCCAGGTAGAGAACATTCCAACAGCGATACCATCAATAATAAGCGTAGCAGGTCCTTGTTGTCCTTGCCGGGCAATATGTTTGGTGGGTTTATATTCATCAGAAGTAAAGTATTCGGTTGCTTGCCCGATAATGACACCTGCAAAGAGCCCAATAACTACAGCTCCGAATACGCCCCAGGTGATCCAGTCGAAGTAGGCCAGACCTGCTGTTGCTACAAGAATAAGAACAGAGCTGCCGCCGGTTCCAAGAAGAAGTGCACGGAGCAGATTTTTCTGGGTGGCAGATTCTTTGGCACGTACCAGGAATATACCCAGGATAGAGAGAATGATTCCTATGGCAGCTACGATCATTGGTGCAATAACAGCCTCTGTTTGCACAATTCCGGTAGAGATTGGCAATGCTGCACCTAATGCAGCAGTAGCAAGTATTGATCCTGCATATGATTCGTAAAGGTCTGCTCCCATACCGGCCACGTCACCTACATTATCACCAACATTGTCTGCTATGGTTGCAGGGTTACGAGGATCATCTTCAGGAATGCCTTCTTCAATTTTTCCAACCAGGTCGGCTCCAACATCAGCTGCTTTTGTATAAATACCTCCGCCTACACGGGCAAATAATGCCTGAGTTGAGGCACCCATACCGAATGTTAACATAGTTGCTGTAATTTCAACTAACTTTTCATGAGGAGTAGTTCCGGCATGAACCAGATTCAGGTTAAGGAATTGAAGACCTTCCTGCATATTTTCTGCTGTATAAACTACTTTATTTAGGAGGGCATACCAAAGACTGATGTCTAACAGAGCAAAGCCAACCACAACCAAACCCATCACAGCGCCACTTCTGAAAGCAATTTTTAATCCTTTGTTAAGTGATTTTGATGCTCCGTGGGTTGTTCTGGCCGAAGCATAAGTTGCCGTACGCATACCCAGATAACCACAAAGTCCGGAGAAAAAACCTCCGGTTAAAAATGCTACCGGGACAAATGGATTTTGTACTCTAAAATAGGCAAGTATTGTCAGTATAATGAAAAGGATGACAAAAACAATTGTCACCACTCCATACTGCCTTCTGAGGTAAGCCATAGCTCCCTCACGCACATGCTGTGCGATTTCTTTCATCTTATCTGTTCCTTCAGAATTCTTCATCATGTTTTTGAAGAAGATCCATGCAAACACCAATGCAAGGATCGATGCTAAAGGGATAAACCAAAAAATTGTTTCCATTTTTATTAGTTTTTAATTTATATTAGATTTAATGTTATCTTGTGAAAAGGTGAGATAGTTTTTAAAATTACCTCACCATATTATTTTTGTTGATTCGCAACAACTGAATTTTATTTTGGGCAAAAATACAAATTTTATCGGAATGCCATTATTCAGAAAGATATTTAAACGGTCAAAAGAAGCCGGATGCCTCTGGTTTTATGTAATAATGGGACAGGTAGAGGGGTAATTTTTTTCAATTGCTGCAGAAGATTGTATTGTAGAATAATTATTACATACCCCAGGTTTCCCTGTCCAAACTTCTGTATTGTATGGCTTCCGCGAGATGGTAAGCTTTAATAGAATCTGTTCCTTCAAGGTCTGCCACAGTTCTGGCAACTTTTAGTATCCGGTCGTAAGCCCTGGCTGAAAGGCCCAGGTTCTCCATCGCTTTTTTTAAAAGATTTTTCCCTGCATGATCTATTTCGCAATGTGTACGTATCATTTTGCTGCTCATCTGGGCATTGGCGTAGACTTCTTTTTCATTTTTATAACGCATGGTTTGTTTTTCCCTGGCTCGTATCACTCTTTCTTTAATATCCTTGCTTGTTTCAGAAGCCTTCGTTGTGGAAAGTTCGTCATAAGATACAGGGACTACTTCAATATGTATGTCGATCCTGTCGAGCAGGGGACCGGAAATCTTATTGATGTAGCGTTGAATATTTCCGGGGGTGCAGACACAATCTTTTTCCGGATGATTGTAATACCCACATGGACAAGGGTTCATTGATGCCACCAGCATGAAACTGGCCGGATATTCTACCGTGAATTTGGCGCGTGAGATAGAAATGATCCTGTCTTCAATGGGCTGACGCATTACTTCCAGCACTTGCCTAGGGAATTCAGGCAATTCATCCAGGAAGAGGACTCCATTGTGAGCCAATGAAATTTCTCCAGGTTGAGGGAAAGAGCCTCCACCCACGAGCGCTACATCGGAGCTTGTATGATGAGGAGTGCGAAAGGGTCTGCGCGTCATGAGTGTAGTTTCAGCATCCGTTTTTCCTGCCACTGAATGAATTTTTGTTGTTTCTAACGCTTCGGGTAAAGTCAGGGGAGGAATAACTGTTGGCAACCGTTTGGCTAACATGGTTTTCCCTGCTCCGGGCGGGCCGATCATTATAATATTATGTCCTCCCGCAGCAGCAATTTCCAGGGCTCTTTTCACATTTTCCTGTCCTTTTACATCAGCAAAGTCCAGTTCGTAATTATCAATGTTCGAGAAAAAGATATCCCGTGTATCTATAAAGGTTCTGTCTAATGTCTTTGTTTCATTGAAAAAATCAATTACCTCAGTAATGTTCTTCACCCCGTACACATCCAGATCGTTGACTACAGCCGCCTCATTTGCGTTCTCTTCCGGCAGGATCAATCCTTTGAAACCCTCTTTTCTTGCCTGAATAGCAATGGGTAATACTCCTTTTATTGGCTTAAGCCCGCCATCGAGTGATAATTCACCCATGATAACGTATTTCTCTAAACCGTTAGCCTTGATCTGTTCAGAAGCCGCAAGTGTTCCTATGGCCAGTGGCAGATCGTAGGCAGAGCCCTCTTTTTTGGTATCGGCCGGAGCCATGTTAATGATGATTTTTTTCCCGGGCATTTTATAATTATTGGTACGCAAGGCCGAATCGATCCGCTGCTGACTCTCTTTTACGGCACTGTCCGGTAAACCGACCAGGTGAAAATTAATGCCTTTCGAGATATTTACTTCAATGGTAACAGTGATGGCATTAATGCCCTGAACAGCACTGCCATAGGTTTTAACCAACATGTTGAATAATTTTTAATTTAGAAAGTGTGAAGGTAATAAAATATTGGATGATGGACAAGTGCAAGAAAGGAATAATAAAAATATCAGTGAATTAAAAAAGATTGGTGCTTTAGAGTAAGGAATGATAGAAAGTAAATTCATTGATCGCTTTGCAATAAAAATCGTAATTTAGATAAAGATGTGGAGGTGCCTATCATCGTTCTATTACATAAGTAAGTAGATACCGGAGATTAATTATTTAAATTTTGTTTTCTTTTGTGAGTGCATATAAATCATATTTATCATCAATAGTCTATAACAAAAAATGTTGAAATAAATATATAAAGATGTGAACAATAATTTATTCTTTATTAACAAAGCTTACAGCCACATAATCAGAACCGATAACGATAGTTGAAAATATAGGAATTAATGTTAATAAGTTAAGGAAAAAACAATTTGAAGGGAAACGGCATTTCAATAACTTGCAAAAAGATTATTATAAATAGATAATTATTGCTGATGCGTTAAAATTAACTATTAAATAGATCTCTTTGTTCTTTGAA
>CAZWHH010000031.1:0-12809 GCA_964633615.1 uncultured Bacteroidales bacterium
ATTAATATCGAAGAGGAAAATCTGGGTCAAATCATTAACAGCCCATATCAAAATATAAAACCTGTTGTTAAAAATGATGAATCCCGCATTATATTCACCTCCAAACTTAAATTTTACGATGCAGTTTTCATGTCGGAAAAAAAAGATAATAAATGGGGCCCTCCTCAAAATTTAACCCCTCAGATAAAAAGTGACGGTGACTTATATAATACTTCCCTTAATAAAGAGGGAAATGAAATGTTATTGTTTAAAGCCAATCCATATAATGGTGAAATATACAAGAGTACCCGGGAAGATAATAAGTGGACCGAACCCCATAAACTGGGAAAAAACATCAATAGCAAATACTGGGAGACACATGCCTGCTTTTGTGAGGATGAAAACAAAATCTATTTTACTTCGAACAGAAGAGGCGGAATTGGGGGCTTGGATATCTATGTTTCTACTTATGACAGGAAAAATCAAGAATGGGGTAAACCCAAAAACCTGGGACGGCAAATCAATACACCCTACAATGAAGAAACTCCATTTATATCAAAAGATGGAAAAAGAATTTATTTTAGCTCCCAGGGACACAAAGGAATGGGTGGTTTCGATATTTTTTATGCAGACAAAATTGGAGAAAACAAATGGTCAAAGCCTGTGAATATAGGATATCCCATAAACACAACAGATGACGATCTTTTCTTTTGCCCTGTAGACAACGGAAATGCAGGATATATGGCAAAATATACAAAAGATGGATACGGGCAAAAAGATATTGTCAGGATCGAAATTTTTTCAAAAAATAATCCAAGAAAAATAAGCCTCGAAGGTTCCATCCAACTGGAGGAACCTAAAAAAAAAAATAACCCCGGGAAACTAAATATAACCCTGGACACTATTCAAGGAGATACGCTCAGAGTATTCCACCCCGACTCCAATTTAAATTTCCAAACCCCCATATATCCGGGTAGTTATGAAGTCACGTTTTCTGGTGCTGGTTTTAAACCTGTTCAGAAAAATATTCATATTAATTGGGATTATCCCCATAAGACTTACGAATTAGATGCTCTTCTTATTCCTGAAAAAGAAAAAACAACTAAATTTATCAATATTAAAAACGTTTTTTTTGATTTTGATAAATCATCTATTAAATTAAAAGAGAAAAAGAAATTAGATACAATCACTTATCTAATGGAGGAGCATCCGAAATTAAAAGTGGAAATTATTGGACATACAGATTCCAAAGGAAGCGAAAAATACAATAAAAAATTATCCATAAGAAGAGCGGAAGCTGTTGCTCAATATTTAAAAAAACAAAATATCAGCGCTGAAAGAATAACTACAAAAGGGAAAGGTGAAAAATATCCAATTGCTTTAAACACACTCGAAAATGGAGAAGACTGCCCGGAAGGAAGGGAATATAACAGAAGGGCTGAAATAAACCCGATCACAAAAGAAAATAAACATATTGTCAATAAAAAAATCAGCATACCAAATGAATTAATTAAAAGAGATGCAATTACCTACAGCGTTCTTATTACAGAAAGCACCGATAAGATAGCTAAAAATCAATTCAAAAAACACGAAGGGATCAAAAAATTTAATATCCGCGAATATCATAATGGAAAATATTTTTATGTGATAGAAAAACTTGATTCACATGAACAAGCCCTTGAAGCGTATAAAAAAATTATTCATGCAAAATTTTACGAGGCCCGTATCGTTTCCAACTATCAGCTGGAAGACATCCTGAAACTAAATCAAAAACAATAGGTGAAATAATCCTGTAATTTCAAATAAAATCAACTAAAATTAAACGCTTGGAAATTCTCAAAGGAAATAATATCCTGCTGCGAGCTGTAGAACCCAAAGATGCAGCATTAATTTATAAATGGGAAAATGATCCTGAAGTCTGGCATGCCAGCAACACAATAGAACCCTTCTCATACCACATTATAAAAAAATACGCGGAATCTGCTCACATGGATCTTTTTCAGGCCAAACAACTCCGATTAATGATCGATATGCAGAAAGAAAAGAAAACTATAGGAAGCATCGATCTTTTTAGTTACGAACCATTACATCAAAGGGCCGGAGTGGGTATATTAATTCATGCCAGAGAAGATCGAAAAAAAGGATATGCCGGCGATGCACTGCAGACACTAATCAAATACTCCTTTGATATATTAATGCTTCATCAGCTGTATTGCAATATCGATGATGATAATGAGGCAAGTATCAACCTTTTTAAAAAACATGGATTTAAAATCACAGGGAAAAAAAGAGACTGGATAAGAACGCCCATGGGCTGGAAAAGCGAATACTTCCTTCAACTCCTCAATAAAAATTTCACTTAGAAAACGCTCTTCTGTCAAGATATAAATCATTATTATTCTGTCAACTCACTATATTTCGGAATAAAATCCAGAAAAGTCGATTGCCGGGTTGAAAAATCAAAATGAATGCAATAGTGAGTAATCCCGTTGGTAACGATCAGGTAATTCACCCGAAAATGAATATTATACCGGCTGATCTGATCAAAATGTGATTGATCTACCGGAACGTCAGGAGCTTTACATTCAACAATCAGCAGTGGCAATCCTTTTCTGCTGTAAATAGCAATATCTGCACGAAAACGAATGCTCTTGATCTTAAGAAAATGTTCGATGCTCATTAGTGTTTGAGGATAACCCTTCTCAAGAAACAAAAATTTTATGAAGTTCTGTCTTACCCATTCTTCAGGGGTTAATAAAATAAATTTATCTCTTATTTCATCAAAAATATATTTTTTTTGTTCCTTTGACTTTAATTTAAAGGAATAAGTTGGTAAATTTAGTTCCTTCATTTGTTATTTTTTTCTGAACACAGACAACTAAATTACACAAAAATCTCTGGAACCATGACATCAAAAAAAGATATTGTAAGAGACTGGCTGCCAAGATACACAAAAGAATCAATTGAAAATTTCGGCGATCATATTTTATTAACAAACTTCAATTACTACCTGGAACTATTTGCCAAATGGCACAACACCGAGATCGTGGATCCTCAGGCACAAATGCCATGTGTGACGGCAGATGGTATTACTATGATCAATTTTGGCATGGGAAGCGCTAATGCTGCTACGATCATGGATCTCCTGAGTATTATCGAACCCAAAGCAGCTTTGTTCCTTGGTAAATGTGGAGGACTTAAGAAGAAAAACAAGGTAGGAGACTTTATTCTTCCCATTGCTGCTATAAGAAGTGAAGGGACATCCGACGACTATCTGCCTCCTGAAGTACCTGCTCTCCCGGCATTTAATTTACAAAGAGCTGTTTCCAGTTCAATCAGAGACCTTGGTCATGATTACTACACTGGAACCGTTTTTACAACAAACAAAAGAGTTTGGGAATATGACGAACGTTTCAAAAAATACCTGAGAAAAACCCGATCAATGGCTATTGATATGGAAAGTGCCACCATATTTATTGTAGGTTTTGCCAATGAAATTCCTTCAGGTGCTTTATTATTGGTAACAGATCAACCAATGATATCCACCGGAATAAAAACCCAAAAAAGTGATGAACACGTAACAAACAAATATGTAGAAGACCACATAAAAATAGGGATTCAATCGCTTAAAGAAATTGTTCATAATGGTCGTTCAGTCAAACATTTAAGATTTAGCTAAAAGAAAAATATGAAGTACCAGCAAATAATCTCTGAACTTAAAAAGAAGATTTACAAACCAATATATTTTTTAGAAGGGGAAGAACCTTATTTCATTGATAAAATTACCCAATATATACAGGACCAAGTATTGGATGAAGCAGAGAAATCTTTCAATCAAACCATTTTATATGGTAAGGATGCCACGGTAGACTCAGTAATTAGTGCTGCCAGAAGATTCCCCATGATGGGAAATAACCAGGTGGTTATTGTCAAGGAAGCCCAGAATATGAAAGATCTTAAAAGCCTGGAGGCATATGTGGATAATCCGCAAAAATCTACTATTCTTCTTATATGTTACAAATACAAAAAACTGGACAAAAGAACAAAGCTCTTCAAAAAATTAAATTCTAAAAACAATAAAAGTACGGTATATTTTACCTCGAATAAAATACAGGAATACTTAATCCCCGAGTGGATCGGGAAATATCTGGGAAGTAAAAACATTAAAATAAATCCTGAAGCAGCTACATTGCTTACAGAATACCTGGGAAACGATCTGAACAAAATATCACATGAATTAAACAAACTGATGATCTCTTTACCAGACGATGTGAAAACAATCACATCAAAAGATATTGAGACAAATATAGGCATCAGTAAAGATTATAACCCTTTTGAACTCAACAATGCTTTAGCCATCAAAGATATAGTCAAAGCAAACAGAATTATACAACATTTTGGGAAAAACCCGAATGAAACACCGATGCCCATGATCATTGGATCGCTTTATTACTTTTTTAGCAAATTACTGGGTTATCATCGCCTGGATAAATCCGACCAAAAAAGTATACAGTATAAATTAAAAACATACCCGACCATGATCAGTCAACTAAAAAAAGCAGTCAACAAATACTCAGTCAAAAAAACAGCCCTCATCATTGGTTATCTGAGAGAATATGATTTAAAATCGAAAGGCCTCAATAATGTGGGAGCCAATGATGAAGAATTAATGAAAGAATTAATTTTTAAAATACTCCATTAACATAATAAATACCTCCATGCTTAATATTTTCCCCGAAATATTTTTACAGGCTTTTAACAGTCAAACGATCACAATCACTTTGATTATTATTGTAATAACTGCTGTTACATCCATTGCAGCCTTAAACAATCCTTCCCTGATGCACCGGTTTAATCTGAATCCATATATGATTGTTCACAGAAACCAATGGTACAGAGTGCTTACCCATGGTTTTATTCACGCGGACTGGATTCATTTATTTGTTAACATGTTTGTATTCTTTTCTTTTGGTAGAGCAGTGGAAACCTATTTAAAAGTAGCTGAATATGAGGGTTTTATTTCAAACCCTGCGCTTCATTTTCTTTCAGTCTACTTTCTGGGCATGTTTATCTCTACCGTGGCTACAGTTGCAAAACACAAAGACAATTATCATTATAACGCGGTGGGAGCTTCCGGAGCTGTTTCGGCAATCGTTTTCACCAGCATCTTCTTTAATCCAACCAGCACACTTTTATTATTTGCTATAATTCCTATGCCTGCCTTTGTTTTTGGAATACTCTTTCTGGTTTATTCTCAATATATGCAACGACGTGGCGGAGATAACGTGAATCATAATGCCCACTTTATTGGGGCTATATTTGGTTTGATTTATCCTCTGCTGATTGACCCGGAAATGATAAAGATTTATTTTCTCAACCAACTATTCTAAAGCGTATGGGAAAGTTTGTCAATCTAAATGGTGAATATTTACTGTCTGAAAATCCAGCCATTTATCACAATAACAGGAGCTTCTTATACGGAGACGCACTCTTCGAGACAATGCATGCAAACGGTGCCATGGTACAGTTTTTTGAAGATCACATGGCCCGATTGAAGCACGGTATGGAAATGCTTAAAATGCAGATACCCTCCAACATTGAACATCAAACCATTGAAAAGGAAATAGAAAAGTTACTACGCAAAAACAAACACCTCAAAGGAGCCCGGCTTCGATTAACTGTTTTTAGAAATTCAGGAGGAAGATATACACCTGAAAGCAATTGCGTATCTTACCTGATCGAAAGTGAAAAACTCGATCACTATTCTTATCAACTCAATAAAAAAGGGTTACTGGTTGACTTTTACACCGAATTAAAAAAACCCATAAACTACCTCTCCGGTTTAAAAACAACCAATGCAATGATATACATACTTGCAGGAATTCACAAGAAAGAAAATAACCTGGATGAATGCCTCCTGATCAATCAGAAGAATGAAATCACAGAAGCCATCAGCTCTAATATTTTCATCGTGAAAGAAGATATTATTAAAACCCCGTCATTAAAGTCAGGATGCCTGAACGGAATTATGAGAAACAAGGTTTTAACCCTGGCGACTAAAAATGGATTTAAAGTCTCCGCGGATAAACCGGTAATTCCGGAAGATTTGTTAAACGCCGATGAAATATTTTTTACCAATGCAATAAAAGGAATTCAATGGGTCGGAGGATTACAACATAAAAGGTTTTACAAAAATACAGCCAGGCAATTCATAACAGCATTAAATGAATTAGCAGGGATTAATTCATAGCGGGATTTTCCGGACAATTGATCCATATCCTGTAATGATTCCCTTTATTCAATAAGATATCCTTCCATAAATTAGAATCCGGCTTCATTATTTTATTTCCTCCAAGCTCAGAAACTAACCATGCACTGCTTTCAATCTCTTCATCAAGTTGGTTGGGGCTCCATCCACTATATCCAAGAAAAAAACGGATCTGATCCGGTGTAATCAGCTTTTCTCTAATCAACTCTTTCACTCTTTCAAAATCTCCTCCCCAGTATATATTATCTTTCACATGCATGGATTCTGGTAATAATTCACCCACGGTATGAATAAAATGGATTGTATCTTTGCTAACCGGACCCCCAACGTAAATGGTCGTATTGAATTCAGGAAAATCACTGATTACATCCTGTATACTCATATTGATGGGTTTATTTAATACAAAACCTACCGATCCTTCTTTGGTATATTCTGTAAGCAAAACCACAGAACGTTTAAAATAAGAATCATTTAAAAGAGGCTCTGAGATCAATATACGCCCTTTTTGCGGTGCTAAGCTATTATTTTCAACTTTAAAAAAGTCGTAATCTAACTGCATAAATTATTGATTTATATAAGCAAATTAACATTTTTTTTCCTCTTTTCAAAAAAAAAATAATTTTAAATAATGTTAAATCCACCAGATATTCCCTGAAAACTTAAATATTTTGATTATTTTAGCTGCTCTGCTGCAAAAGAATTAAGATCATCATGAAAGAGAAAGTTCGCTTACCCATTCTGATTGCCTTATTTTTCATTCTGATTGCCCCTTTTTCCACTCTCTGTTCTAGTGAAAAAAACACTGAAAATTTACTGGAGATTGAACATACCGATATCATCATAAAAAATATAGACCACCAGTTTACATTGGTTTTCAAAGACCAGAAATTTATCAAACAACATGAAGGCAAAAAAATAACAATCCGGGTAAACGAAGAACCCAAAGAAGTAAAAATAAGAAGGGGGAAAGCAACTTTCACTCAACAATTCTCCCGGGAAACTGATCTGTTCATACAGTACAATGATTTTCAATACGAAAAGCATATCAACCCAATTCCTTTGTGGTTTTCCATCATTCCTCCACTGGTTGCTATTCTCTTTGCCCTGCTTTTTAAAGAAGTTTTCTCGGCCCTGTTTATTGGTATTTTAATCGGAACCACCACCATATATTTTTATCAGGGAGCAGGAATTTTTTCTTCCCTCTTCAAAGGGATTTTTGCCATTCCGGAAACATACATTCTGGATTCTATGGGTGATACTGAACATCTCTCCATTATCGTATTTTCTATGTTGATTGGCGGAATGGTGAGCATCATTACCAAAAACGGAGGCATGAAAGGAGTGGTAAACATCCTGTCGCGATTTGCGAAAAGTGCCCGGTCAGGACAATTCGTAACCTGGCTTTTAGGGATTGCCATTTTTTTTGACGACTATGCCAATACACTGGTAGTTGGAAATACCATGCGACCGGTTACCGACCGGTTAAAAATATCGCGGGAAAAACTTGCCTACATTGTTGACTCAACAGCTGCACCGATTGCTTCTATCGCTTTCGTGACTACCTGGATTGGAGCTGAGTTAAGCTATATTCAGGATGGAATTAACACAATCGGGCTTAACCAAAGCGCTTACAATGTATTTATCAATTCCCTGGCATACTCTTTTTATCCTATTTTTGCCCTTATTTTTATTCTAATTTTAACTTACAAAGGGGTGGATTTTGGTCCTATGTACACAGCAGAACACCGCGCGAGGCTGAAAGAAAACAGTAAAGAAGAAGGACAAGAGAAAATACAGGATTTTAAAGAAGTGGAGATCCCCGGACATATAAAACCCAAAGCCTACAATGCCGTTATTCCTGTCGCCATCGTCATTTTTGGAACCTTTGCAGGTTTGCTCTATACCGGATGGGATCCGGCTACCTGGAACAATGAAGAACTGGCATTCTCCAAGAAACTTTCCATTATCATTGGCAACTCAGATTCGTTTAAAGCCCTGTTATGGTCTTCTATTTCAGGCGTTATTGCTGCGCTCATTCTCACTATTTCACAAAGAATCCTCAACCTGAAAAATACGGTCGACAGCGTAATCAACGGGTTTAAAACCATGTTAACAGCAATAGTTATTTTAGTCCTTGCATGGTCTATCGCGCTGCTAACAAAACACCTGCACACAGCCGATTTTATTTCTCAAAGCCTCATTTATATCAACCTGACACCTTACCTGATCCCGACTCTTACCTTTATTTTAGCGTCACTGGTAGCTTTTTCGACAGGGTCTTCCTGGGGTACAATGGCCATCCTATATCCCCTTATTCTTCCGGCTTCATGGCTTTTAGCTCAAAATGCCGGATTTGAACATGCGCTGTCCCTCTCGATATTTTATAACGTAGTTTCATGCGTTCTTGCCGGATCTGTCCTGGGAGATCACTGCTCCCCCATCTCGGATACTACCATTCTTAGTTCCCTGGCCAGCTCCTGTAATCATATTGAGCACGTCAGAACACAGCTCCCCTATGCCCTGACTGTTGGAAGTACAGCAATCATTTTCGGTACAATCCCTGCAGCCTATGAAGTCCCGGGGTACATCACATTTCCGGTAGGAATCGCAATATTATTCCTTATAGCTCACTTTTTTGGAAAAAAGACCATGGGAGTAGGTTCGGTGGAAGAAAAAATAATACAAGCCTAAAGCTATTAATTTTCATCACTCCATTAACAGTTGACGAATATTTTCCTAAAACAAAAAAGGATCCCCTGTCAGGAATCCTTCTACACTATATTAAAAAATGCTTCTTACATCGTATGAATATAAGTTTTTACCAACTTACTGATCTCTTCTTTCTTTCCGTATAATCTTTCACTCAGGTCTTTATCCTCATAAGATTTCAGCTTTTTGATAAAGAAATCGATGGTGCTTTTCGGAAATATATTGTTTCCCTCGAAAACACCCCGCTTCTTCTCCAGTTTCTCTGCGGATTCAAAACACGATTCCGGTAATTTTTCCAACTGAGCCAGTTTATCTTTATGTTCCTCATCAAAAATATTGACATCCACATAAAGTTCTTCAGCTATCTTCAGGGCATTGTCCATTTCAATTCCATGTTGTGCAGCTACAACCAATCCGGCAACCAAATGATAAAGGTCTGCAGATCCATCAGGGGCTCTGAATTCAACAGTCTGCTTGCTGTCAAGCTTCATTTCTTCGCCGCACTCCTGCGGATTGGCATCTTTAACCATACTTTTCTTCATGTTCCATCCAAGGGGTACACGCACCAGGGCAGAACGGTTTCGATCGCCCCAGCAGATATTGGTTGGTGCTTCCTGATGGGGAACCAAACGCAGATAAGAGGTTGGAATGGTGTTTCCAAAAGCTGTCAATGCATCAGATAAATCAAGCACGCCTGCAATCATTTTCCTGGCAATATCACTCAGTCCGGTCGAAGTGTTCATGATATTTTTTCCGTTTTTTTCTAACAGCATATGAATATGTAAACCACTACCCGCTTTACCTACTGTAATTTTGGGAGCAAAACTTATCTCAATTTCCCTCTCCTTTGCCAACATACGCAAAATCCATTTGGCAACAACCATCTGGTCCACAGCATCTTCTACTTCTACCGGTAAAAACTCTATTTCATGCTGTTCAAACATTTCGTCTTCTGAAGTAAAATTACCTACTTCCGAATGTCCGTATTTAACCATACCCCCGGATTGAGCTATCAAACGAAGCGCATCCGTCCTGAGCTCTTCAAATTTTGCAAAAGGACGGGAGGCATGGTATCCACGCTGATCAGAAGCAGGAAAAAGATCATCTCTCTCACTGTTTACATAATACTCTAGCTCACCCAACGCTTTAAAAGTAAATCCTGTAGCTTTCTTAAATGCGGAATGGGCTTTATGTAAAATATTCTCCGGTGCATTTTCTAAAGGCTCCCCTTCACTGTTGTAAAAAGAACATAAAATATCCAGGGCAGGAATTTCTGAAAAAGGATTTAAAAAAGCAGTTTTATACCTGGGAATCACATATAAATCACTTGAACCAGCCTCCATAAAGGAAAAAAGACTTGAGCCATCAACTCGTTCACCAGATGTTAATATCGTTTCCAGATGTTCTTTGCTGGAAATAATAAAATTAAGGGTCTTTAACTTCCCATCTTCAGCTACATATCTGAAGTTAACCATTTCAATCTCATAATCTTCTATAAAATTAATGATGTCCGCTTTGGTAAATTCAATTGCAGGTTTCTTCAGGTATCTAACTAATTCGTTAGGGTTCAATAAAATTTCTGCATCTTTCATATTTATATTTTTTTTATTCTGACTGGCTAAATAGTATAAAAAAATTGAGACTTACAAATAAAACATTATGTTCTATAAGGATTATTTTTTTAGTTGTGCAATTCTTTCTTCCAGGGTTCTAATTTTAGATTCTGCATCGGATTTCTTTGTCCGCTCTTTTTCAATGACTTTTTCCGGTGCATTCTGAACAAATCGTTCATTATTCAGCTTTTTCATTACCGAATTCAAAAAACCTCTGGTATACTCAAGCTCTTCATTGAGTTTTTTCAATTCTTCCTCAGTATCCAGTTTCCCCTCCAAAGGAACATAATACTCATTCGTTGAAACCAGGAAGGAAACAGCATTCTCCGGCTTTGTTTCAATCGGTTCAATCTGCTCCACAAAGGCTAGTTTTGAAATAATAGCATCTAATTTTTCAGGATGATTGCCTTTATACTGAAGATTTAAAGGTTCTTTTCTGGCTATACCGTTATCATTTCTGACATTTCTTATGGAAGTCACGATAGATTTCACCTGTTCAAATGCCTCAATAAGAGAATTATCATAATCCTGTTTCTGTGGCATATCAGCAATCATTATGCTTTTCTTTCTGTCTTCATCAATCAAATGCCATATTTCCTCCGTAATAAAAGGCATAAAAGGATGTAGCAATTTCATGAGGCGTTCGAAAAAATCAATTGTTTGTGCATATGTCTTCTGGTCAATTGCTTTTTGAAAATCCGGCTTTACAATTTCAAGATACCACGAAGAAAACTCATCCCAAAAAAGCTTATAGAGATTCATCAACGCTTCAGACAATTTAAATTTTTCGAATTGTTTATCTAAAAATTCAATTGCCTGGTTCAATCTTGCTTCAAACCATCTGACAGCTTCTTTCCTGACCTCGGGTTGTTCCTCTTCAAAATTTACATCCCAGCCTTTAATCAAACGAAAAGCATTCCATATTTTATTCCCAAAATTTCGTCCCTGTTCTGTCAAACTTTCATCAAACAACAAATCGTTTCCTGCCGGAGAACAAAACAGCATTCCTATCCGAACCCCATCTGCTCCGTATCTATTAATTAATTCAAGTGGATCAGGAGAATTCCCGAGCGACTTAGACATTTTTTGTCTCTTGCTGTCTCTCACAACACCAGTAAGGTAAACATTTTTAAAGGGTTTTTCCCCTTCGTAGTGGTATCCTGCCATAATCATTCTTGCTACCCAGAAGAACAGGATTTCAGGAGCTGTCACCAGATCATCGGTCGGATAATAATACTCCATGTCAGGATTGTCAGGGTTTCTTATCCCGTCAAATACTGAAATGGGCCATAACCATGAAGAAAACCAAGTGTCCAGTACATCCTCATCCTGTTTCATATCTTGTTCTTCCAGATTTTTATCGCCGGTTTTTTCTTTTGCCAGCTTCAGAGCCTCCTGCCTGTTCTCTGCCACCACATAAGTTCCATCAGGCAGATAATAGGCCGGAATCCTTTGTCCCCACCATAACTGCCTGGATATACACCAGTCTTTTATATTTTCCATCCAGTACCTGTAGGTGTTTTTAAATTTAGCCGGATGAAAATGAATGTTGTCGTTTAACACATTTTCCAATGCGGGATCAGCCATTTCTTTCATCCGACAGAACCACTGAGTAGAAAGTTTGGGTTCTATAACCGCATCGGTTCTTTCGGAAAAGCCAATGCTGTTATTGTATTCTTCTACCTTAACCAAAAATCCTTCTTTTTCCAGATCCTTTAGAAACAATTCCCGGGCTTTAAAACGATCTTCACCTATATGTGCTTCTGCATTTTCGTTTAAGGTACCATCCTCATTAAAAATATCAATCGTCTTTAAATTATGACGCATCCCTATTTCGTAGTCATTTTCATCATGCGCCGGAGTAATTTTCAAGGCTCCGGAACCAAACTCCCGGTCTACATATTCATCCGTAATGATTGGGATTTTCCGGTTAATAACAGGGACCATAGCTTGTTTCCCATGGAGGTGTTGGTATCGTTCATCTTCCGGGTGAACACAAACGGCGGTATCTCCTAATATCGTTTCCGGGCGTGTTGTAGCAATCTCAAGGTAATCTTTCTCTCCTTCAACAGGATATTTAACATAATATAGTTTGGAAGCCACTTCACGATGATTTACTTCTTCATCAGATACAGCCGTCTTAGCCTGTGGATCCCAGTTCACCATACGAACTCCCCTATATATCAATCCTTTGTTATAAAGATCCACAAAAACCTTTATAACACTCTCATACATATCAT
>CAZWHH010000032.1:0-6306 GCA_964633615.1 uncultured Bacteroidales bacterium
CTATTTATTTTCAGCAGAATTCTCATCTTTTTTTTCATCTTTCTCCTTTTTTTCCTCTTTCTTTTCTGTTTTCTTCTCTTTAGCCTCGGGCTTTTCCTCTTTTTCTACTTGTTCTTCTTTCTTTTCACTTTCCTCTTTTTTCTCTTCCCCGGCTTTCTTTTCTTCTTCTGCTTTCTTTTCTGCTGCCTTGGCTTTCTTCTGCTTTTCTTCTTCTGCTTTTTTAGTTTCTTTTTCTTTTTCAGCTTTCTCTGCTCTTTCTTTTAGTTTTTGAGCATCCTGATCTTCCATTTCATTCTTTAAAGAAGCAAGATCTGAAATGTCGCCCAATGTAGTCTTTTCTGCATTCTTATTCACCTGGCTCACATTTTTTCGGGTCTTTTTAGATTGAGCTTTTTCTTTATCTTTTTTCTCATCTTCATACACCCTTCTATGCGAAAGTACAATTTTTTTGGCTTCTTTGTTAAATTCTGTGACCTTAAATTTAAGTTTTTCATCCACTTTGGCTGTTGTACCATCTTCTTTTACCAGATGTTTTGGATAAACGAAACCTTCAATACCATAAGGCAATGATACCATAGCTCCTTTATCAAAGACATTTATTACTGTACCTTCGTGAATAGATCCTTCTTTAAAGACTGATTCGAATATATCCCACGGATTTTCTTCCAATTGCTTATGTCCAAGGCTAAGTCTTCGGTTTTCTTTATCAATATCCAGCACTACCACTTCAATCTCTTCACCGATAGAAGTAAATTCTGCCGGGTGATTAATTTTTTTGGTCCATGAAAGGTCCGATATGTGAATAAGTCCATCGACTCCTTCTTCTATCTCAACAAAAACACCAAAGTTTGTAAAGTTTCTGACTTTAGCTTTATGCTTACTTCCGAGAGGATATTTTTCTTCAATATTTTCCCATGGATCGGGCTTAAGTTGCTTGATACCAAGCGACATTTTTCTTTCCTCCCTGTCGAGTGTTAATATTTGAGCTTCAACAATGTCCCCAACTTTCAGGAATTCTTGTGCGCTGCGCAGATGTTGTGACCATGACATTTCAGAAACGTGTATAAGGCCTTCCACACCAGGCTGAATTTCAACAAATGCACCATAGTCAGCTAAAACAACAACTTTTCCTTTTACAACATCGCCTATTTTGAGATTTGGATCGAGAGAATCCCACGGATGAGGAGTAAGTTGTTTTAGTCCTAAAGCAATTCGTTTTTTCTCATCGTCAAAGTCAAGGATTACTACATTTAGTTTTTGATCGAGCTCAACAATTTCTTCAGGATGATTTACGCGACCCCATGACAGATCAGTGATGTGGATAAGTCCATCAACACCACCCAGGTCGATAAATACACCGTAAGAAGTAATATTTTTGACAGTACCTTCGAGTACCTGACCTTTTTCAAGTTTGGAAATAATTTCTTTTTTCTGTTGTTCAAGTTCTTCCTCAATAATAGCTTTATGAGAAACAACCACATTTTTGAACTCGTGGTTGATTTTTACTACTTTGAAATCCATTGTTTTTCCTACATAGGCATCGTAATCCCTGATGGGTTTTACGTCAATCTGGGATCCCGGGAGAAATGTTTCGATACCAAAGGCATCTACAATCATTCCACCTTTTGTTCGGCATTTAATATGTCCCTGAATGATCTCATCGTTTTCATAAGCTTTATTGACTCGCTCCCATGCTTTAAGGGTTCTTGCCTTTTTATGAGATAAAATTAACTGGCCATCTTTGTCTTCCTGGCTTTCAATGTATACCTCCACTTTATCACCCGGTTTTAAATCAGGATTGTGGCGGAACTCGCTTTTGCTTACTACGCCTTCAGATTTATAGCCAATGTTAATTACTACCTCTTTTTTGGTGATAGAAACAACAGTTCCTTCAACCACTTCTTTTTCTTTTATGGTAGAAAGTGTCTGATCATAGAGTTGTTGATACTTTTCTCTTTCCTCAGGTTTGTAGTCATCAGTGTCAGCGTCTATATTATCCCAGTCAAATTCTTCTTGCTGTGGTGTTTCTTCATTTTTGTTATCAAGAGGCTTTTTACTCTCTTCCTGGGGCGCTTCAGATTTTTCTTCTTCTGTTAAAGATTCTTCCTGAGTCTTTTTTTGATCTTCAGTTGATTGGGGTTCAACCTTTTCATTGTTTTCCGTTTCTTTGGCCTGATTTTCCTGGCTACTCGTTTCGTTTGGTTTTTTTTCTTCTTGTTGTGTCATTCGTTTAGTTCTTAATAATTAGTAAGTTAGACATTATTTTCATTGAGTAAATGAGTTGCAAAATTAAGATTTTTCTTGATTTTAAAAAATTAATTGTCAATATTTTTAAATGAATGGTTTGAATTTTATCAGGTTTAATTCTTCTATTTCTTATAGTTTTTAAACCATAAAATTTCTTTATATTTACTATTTTCTAATAACGAAGATGGATGGTGTCTGATTTTACAATATTATTCATTATTAATAAGAATATTCAATTTCGGGAGGAGAGGGAATTATTAACCAGGAATGGATACCATGTTGATTTAGTATCATCTTCGGCTGATATCAGGTCAGAATTAACCACCTACCATCCAGACTTGATTATTAGCAGAGAAGATATTTTAGGTAGTCAAATTGAAGTATTTAGTGGCGATTTACAGGAAATGGAATCAACTTTTCCTCTTATTTTACTGCTTGAGGAATCTGATTGTTCTAGCCATACAGGATACCGGGGGTCTCCTGTTGATTATCTAATTAAGCCTTTTACAGATGATTTCTTTATTAACAGGATTGAATTCTACAAGAAGTTATGGGAAAGCCAACAGAGTATAACTTCAAGAGCGAAAGAGCTCGAAAAAGAATTGGAGGAACAGAAAAAGTTTGATCAGCAAAGAACCGAATTTTGGAAAATCGCTGTTTTTAGTGAAGATTCTCATGACATGGTCGAAAGTTTACTGATCTTACTTGGCGATTTCTTAGACCTGGAGCGGATTAGTTTTTTTACTTATCTGGTAGATCAGCAGATTTTTACTTGTCGAATCCAGTGGATAAAAGGGCAGGGGCTATTTTATGAAAGGTGCAGGTTTTCAGAAGAAGATTTTATGCATTATTTATCTGCTGAATATACTGTTCCAAATGATAGTTCTTTACAAAAGTTAAAGAATAAATATCCTGATTTTTTTCTTTCAACAAAATCGCAATTAACAATATTATACGGAACAAAGGAGATGCCAAAGGGTTTTTTCCTGCTCGAGGAGTTTGAAAAGAGGCGAAAATGGAGAGATCATGAAATTCAGCTTGCCAGGGAACTTTCTAATATTATTCGCTTAAAAACGGATTTATTGAAGTATGCTAAAGAAATGGCTGACTCTGAGAGAAAATTCCGGATTATTTCGGAGGCTTCAAGAGACTTGATTTGTATCCATAATCTGAAAGGGGAGTTTGAATATGTTTCCCCTTCTTCATTTGATATTCTTGGGTATTCTGCCGGGGAATTAACAGGTAAATCCCTTTATGATTTTATTCATCCGGATGATAACTTTCCCTTTTTTCAGGATATTTATGATCAGCGAAATAACTTTAATCAGGATAATAAGGTTGAATATCGGATCAGAAGAAAAGATGGTAGTTATATCTGGTTCGAGACTATTATTCAGCCCATTACTTTCCAGAGCAAAAATGCAACAGAGTTTCAAACTTCTTCCCGTGATGTGACCAGTCGCAAATTAGCAGAAGATAAAATACGAGAAAGTGAAATTAAATACAGGAATATTTTTGAAAGCATGCATGACATTTATGCAGAAGTAGAAATAGAGACTGGGAAAATACTGGAAGTTAGTCCCTCTGTTCATCGTATTACCGGTTATGATAGAGAGGAACTATTGGGAAAATCAATTGAAGTTTTCGGAATCGATCTAAACAGGAGAAAATCTTTAATTCAAGATTTGCTTGCCAACGAGAAAGTGAGTGATTATGAGGTTGTATTAAAAACCAGGGACGGAAGAAAGATCACTTGTTCTTATTCGGTAAGAACCGTTAACGATAAGGAAGGAAAGCCTTATAAAATGGTCGGTACTTTGCGGGATATTTCGCAAAGGAAAAATTATGAAAAAGAACTGAGAAATGCGAAATTAAGTGCAGAAGCAGCATCAAATGCTAAAAGTCAGTTCCTGGCGAATATGTCCCATGAAATAAGAACCCCCTTGAATGCAATTCTGGGTTTTAGTGAAGTCCTGATTAATAAAGAGAAGGATCCTGAAGACATTAGTCATCTGGAAGCGATTTTATCAAGTGGACAAACTTTATTGGCCATTATTAACGACATCCTTGATCTTTCAAAAATAGAATCAGGAAAATTTAAAATTACAGAAGAACCTGTTCATATCCATGCTATTATAGAGGATGTCCGGCATATTTTTGAAAAAAAGATCAGGGACAAAGGTCTTGATTTTTATATTGATCTTGAGAAAACTTTGCCGCCTACTGTTCTGTTACTTGATGAAATCAGGATACGTCAAATATTATTTAACCTGGTAGGAAATGCAATTAAATTTACAGAGAAAGGATATATCAAAATTTCAGGTGAATTAAACAAAAAGGAGAGCGGTTATTATGATTTATCTTTAGCGGTGAGTGATACGGGTATAGGGATTCCAAAAAAGCAACAACGATTAATATTTCAGTCTTTTCAGCAAGACAGTGGACAAGATTCCCGAAAATATGAAGGGACAGGTCTGGGATTAACCATCACGAAAAAACTAATTGATATGATGGGAGGTGAAATAAAATTGGAGAGCAGAATAGGAAAAGGAAGCATATTTAAAGTTAATCTTTTTAACCTGGCTGAAAGTTCTTATGAAAAAATTGAGACCCAACAAAAAATGGATGTGGAAACGGAGATAGATTTTCATCCTGCCACGATTTTAATAGCAGATGATCTTCAATATAATATTGATGCTGTAAAAGGATTGATAAATTCTGATAATCTAAATTTTATTGAAGCCCTGACAGCAGAAAAGGCTATTGAAATTGTTAAAATTAAACGGCCTGACCTGATTCTGATGGATTTAAGATTTTCTGATATGAGTGGTTATGAAGCAACAGCTTATATCAAAGCAGAAAATAAAGGAATTCCTGTTATTGCTTTTACAGCATCAACTATACACGAAGAGGAAAGTCACGTGATGAATATATTTGACGATTATCTTCGAAAGCCTGTCTCAAGAAATGATCTTTTTGCTAAATTGAAAAGTTTTTTACCTTTTGAGCGCAAGGAAATTGATTCAAACATAAAAGAAAAATCCCCGGTGGAGGTTGTTGATATAATAGAAGGACTTGACTATAACTATTTGATAAGTATTTTAAAGAATGATTTTTTGTCAGCCTGGGAGGAAATAAAGGATAATTTGGTGATTTTTAAAATTGAAAATTTTTGTAATGAATTAAAATCCCTGGTGAATAAATTTCCCGACCCCGATTTGGTGAATTATGTTGAGAAATTGAGAAAAGAATTAAATGAATTTGATATCAATAGTTTACAAACATTAATAAAAGAATTTCCTGATATAATTACAAAAATTGAAAAAAAGCTTTAAAGATTCGGCTTATGTTAGAAAAAGAAAATAAAAAGAGTGTTATCCTGCTGGTAGATGATAGTATAAATAATTTGCAGCTACTGGGGAACTTGTTAAAGAATGAAAATTATCAGATTGCTTTAGCTAAAAATGGCAAAGAAGCACTGAAAATTGTCCATGAAATTAGACCTGAATTAATTTTACTGGATATTATGATGCCTGAAATGGATGGTTATACTGTATGTAAGGAATTGAAAAAAGATCAAAAGACTAAGGATATCCCGATCATTTTCCTGACTGCTAAAACAACTCATGATGATATTGTTAAAGGCTTTAATGTAGGTGGGGTTGATTATATAACCAAACCTTTTAACCGGGAAGAATTATTAGCCAGAATTAGAACGCATCTGGAGCTGAAAAAAGCAAGGGATAAGATATATCAGCAAAGACAGGAGCTGGAAGAATCGAATGCAACCAAAGATAAGATGTTTTCAGTTATTTCACATGATCTAAGAGCACCCCTGGGCGGAATGAAAAGCATGCTGGATTTGATTTACGAGGATAAAAATTCCGGAAAAGGGATCAGCAGAAAGTCTCTCGACTCACTGAAGAGAGCAGCGGATAAAACATATAATCTTTTGGAGAATTTATTATATTGGTCTCGCACTCAAAGTGGCAGACTGGTATATGAACCTGAGGAAATTAATCTTTTTGATTTGATTGTTGAAAATGTGGAACTATTAAA
>CAZWHH010000032.1:6406-12786 GCA_964633615.1 uncultured Bacteroidales bacterium
AACCTGAGGAAATTAATCTTTTTGATTTGATTGTTGAAAATGTGGAACTATTAAAGACAATGATTGATAGCAAAAATATAAACATTATCAATACAGTCCCGGAGCATTTATATGCCTATGCTGATCGGAATATGATAAAAACAGTTATAAGAAATCTGATTTACAATGCCATTAAATTTACTGGGGAAGAAGGAACAATAAAACTATATTCAAAAAAAGAAGAGGATAATGTATTGTTATCTGTGGGAGATAACGGAGTTGGTATAACCTCTGAAAATAAGGAAAAAATACTTAACAGAAAGGAATATTTTACCACCTACGGAACGGGGAGGGAGAAAGGCAGTGGTTTGGGAATTAATCTTATATTAGATTTTCTGGATAAGAACAATGGACAATTATATATAGAAAGCGAATATGGAAAAGGAAGTGTTTTTTCTTTTTCTTTACCTGTTGCTCCGGTTTAATCGCTATAATTTTTCTCAACACCCGGTTTATTGATAGGAGTGAAACTGAAATTCCAGCCCGCTTATTTCCTGAAAAGTTTCTCCTGAGTCCAGGATGTCATCATCTTCCTCTAAATAGTGCCACTCTATGGTTACATCCAGACCTTTCTTTTTGAGTTCTTTGATATCATTGATTAACTCAAAAATCATTTTGGAGGAAGCAGTATTAAAATATTCAAATTTGAAGACCACTTTTGTTTTTTTCTGAGGGTTTTCCACATATTTTTCAACCCACTGCAATATAGGATGAAAAAGTTGCTTGGCATTTTCCGGAATAGATCTTCCACTGAGAAAAATTTCGCCTTTATCATAATTAAGATATATCTCAGGAGTTTTAACTGTCCCCTTAAACTTAACCAGGTTTTTACTGGTGGCTTCTTCCAGTTTTTTTATTAATATTCTTTGATTTTCAAGGCTCATATAATTGGATTTCTACTGTTATTCATAACTAATAAAATTGAATGGGATTTCTGTTATATCAGAATAATCTTCGCCGGCTTCCAGCATGTCATCATCTTCTTCTATATAATACCAGTCAACTTTCAGGTCACTGTTATTGTTTAGTTCGCTTAGTTTCTCAATGATATCCAGAATCATTTTTGAAGAAGCTGTATTAAAATATTCAAAATTGAAAATTACCCTGGTACTACTTTGAGGCTCTTTCAGGTAATTATCGATCCATTCTATAATAGGATTGTAGAACTCTTTGACATTTTCGGGCAGTGATCTTCCTGAAAATTCCATCTCCCCATTCTCCTTGTCTAATTTAACCTCTGGAGTCGACTGTGTCTTCTCTGAATAAAAAGTTTCCGGATAATTATTTTCGTACATATTGTAGTTGTTTTTTAATTAGTATCCAATAACCCAAAGGATTCTTTGATTGTCAATGCATTTGTCTGTTATCTTCAAAAGCCCCTTGTTTACCTTTATTAACTTGTTTAAATATTTTTCCCAATTCTTTTCCCATTGATTATCATTCTTTTCTAATGTTTCGAGAAATTCATTGCCTAAGAAAATATTGTTTATGTGTTCTTTAAATTTATCTAAACAATCAATCTTGGTTAATGTTTGCAATTTTTTATTAAGTTCATTCCTTAAGGGTACAATTTTTCTTAGGTTATATTTGGTTGCACCATAAAATTCATATAGTTTGTTGCTGTTTTCAAAACATTCAATGAATAAGTTGAATACTTCACTTTGCATGTATTGAGACTCAGAATCTCCCTTGATGTAATTTTCATTATCTCCGGTTGTATTTAATTCAACAATATTAAGATAATCCGCGTTAAAAATTTCAATTCGAAGATTGCTTGTATCCATAAATAAGGATTTTATCTATCTCAAAAATATGAAAATAAAATTTGATAATAAATAAATACAACGATATTTTTTCTTATTAGCCAAAATTAAAGCATCATTAATAATTTTTTTTTGTTTTTTTGCCGTGCAGTATACCTGGAGTGAAAATCACATAATTTATTTTCTGCGTTTTCTGTATGCGATTTTACCCATTGAAGTTCTATGTACTTATTTTTCATGAGTCTCCAGAGAATTTGCCATCTTTTTTTATCTTTTACTTTATCACCATTGGCTGTTTTCCAGTTGTTCAAACGCCAGTTTATGATCCATTCACTAATTCCTTTAATTACATATTGACTGTCGGTAATAATTCTTACTTCTTTATGTCCTTTAATATGCTTAATTCCTTTTATAATGGCCTGAAGTTCAATGGTATTGCTTTTTAGATTCTTTGTTTTATAGGTGTTTAATTTATTGGGTTTTCCTGGTTTTTTTATTAGTACTGAGTAACCACCTCTTTTATTTGATTGAATATACGCACCATCAGTATATATCTCAGGTATTCCCGGAGTTTTATTGTCTTTTTTATATATCTGTTCTTTTTTGTTTTTTCTGTTTATTACAGTGAGTTTTTGCTTATTAAATTTTTCCTGGCCGGGGTTGTTTGCATGAAGAATAAAGTTCAGACTAAAGCCTTTGTAAAAAGTATCGCGTCTCTTGTTGTTCAGTATTCGGTATAATTGAAATTCTCTTTCTTTAAGGAAGGTATTCAGTTCGCTTGATGATTCCGGAAAAATAATGGTTTTGGATGAAGTATTATATTGTAATGCTACTGCATCATTTTCATTACTTATCTGAATGATATAAGAATCATTCCTGGCGCTTGTTATTCTCATATGAAAGGAGAATTTATCCATTATTATCTGTTTTTTATAAAGATAATATTTTTTGAATAAAATTCTAATTTATCAAACTAATGCCATTTTGTCATTGTTTTATAATTATTTTATGACTATTTGTCTTATTTTATGTGTAATTTTAAAATGGCAAAGGATTTGATGACTGAAGATGAAAATTTTTGAAGGAGGTTTAATTATGAATTTAAACAATTTTACAATAAAATCGCAGGAGTCAATCCAAAAGGCGTTTTCTATTGCTGAAGGTTATCAGAACCAAGCTATAGAGACTGCCCACCTATTCAAAGGGGTTATGAGTGAAGCCCAGAATATAGTGGACTACCTGTTAAAAAAGCTGGGCGTTTCGGTGAATAATATCGATAATGTCCTGAATAAAATTATTGAATCTTATCCAAAAGTATCAGGAGGAGAACCCTATTTATCAAACAATGCTTCTAAGGCTTTAAGAGAAGCTATGAATTCTTCGAAGGATTTTGGGGATAAGTTTGTAGCCGTAGAACATATTATAATGGGAATCTTTACAAACGGAGATGACGTATCGCAACTTCTGAAAGATAATGGGGTAGATAAAAAAAGTCTGAAGTCTGCCATTGAAGAGATGAGGAAAGGAGAGAAAGTGGACAGCCAAACAGCTGAAGATAAATTTGATGCTCTAAATCGTTTTGCAGTCAACCTTATTGAAAGTGCAAGGAATGGTAAGCTTGATCCGGTAATAGGACGCGATGAGGAAATTCGGCGAATTTTGCAGATTCTTGCCAGGCGAACAAAAAATAATCCGGTTTTAATAGGAGATGCCGGAGTTGGAAAAACTGCAATTGCCGAAGGAATTGCCCACCGGATAGTAAGTGGCGATGTCCCTGAAAATTTGAAGAGTAAACAAATATTTGCCCTGGATATGGGGTCTTTAATTGCAGGAGCTAAATATAAAGGGGAATTCGAAGAGAGACTGAAAGCTGTGGTTAAAGAAGTAGTAGAATCTGAGGGCGATATTGTGTTGTTTATTGACGAAATCCACACATTGGTTGGAGCTGGTAAATCAGAAGGTGCAATGGATGCTGCTAATATTCTGAAACCTGCTCTGGCAAGAGGGGAACTCAGGGCTATTGGAGCTACCACCTTAAATGAATACCAGAAGTATTTTGAGCAGGATAAGGCGCTTGAACGCCGATTCCAAAAAGTACTCATTGATGAACCTGATGATCTGAGTGCGATTTCTATTCTGAGAGGAATTAAAGGAAGGTATGAAAATCACCATAAAATAAGAATAAAGGATGATGCCATAGTCAATGCGGTTGAGTTATCCAAGCGATATATAACAGACCGGTTTCTTCCGGATAAGGCCATTGATCTTATTGATGAAGCTGCCTCGAAACTAAGGCTTGAAATGAATTCTGTGCCCGAAAACATTGATGATATTGAAAGAAAGATCAAACAACTGGAAATTGAAAAAGAAGCAGTCAAAAGAGACGTTGGAAAGAAGAAAAACAAGGAACTTGATGAACACTTGGCTAATCTGAAAGAAGAAAGAAATCAGCTTCGCACTAAATGGGAACAGGAACGTAAAATTGTTGATCAAATACAGAAAAATAAAGAAGCCATTGAGAATTACAAGCATGAAGCTACTGTTGCTGAACGAGAGGGGAATTATGAAAAAGTTGCTGAACTGCGCTATGGAAAAGTAAAAGAAGCTGAAAATAAAGTGAAAGAGCTTCAGGACGAACTGAAGGAGGTACAAGGTGAAAATGCCTTGATAAAGGAAGATATTGATGGAGAGGATGTTGCAGAAGTTGTTGCCAGATGGACCGGCATTCCTGTAAGCAGAATGTTGCAAAGTGAAAAGGATAAACTGCTTAAACTGGAAGATGAATTACATAAGCGCGTGATAGGACAGGACGAAGCGATTGAAGTTGTATCTGACGCGGTTAGACGAAGCAGAGCCGGTTTACAGGATGAGAAAAAGCCCATTGGTTCATTCATATTTATGGGTACAACAGGAGTTGGTAAGACAGAACTGGCAAGAGCACTTGCAGAATTTCTCTTTGATGATGAAAACATGATGACCCGTATCGATATGTCTGAGTACCAGGAAAGACATAGTGTGTCAAGATTGGTAGGAGCACCACCAGGATATGTGGGTTATGATGAAGGTGGTCAGCTAACCGAAGCAGTGAGAAGAAAACCTTATTCGGTAATTTTGCTTGACGAAATAGAAAAAGCACATTCGGATGTATTTAATATCCTCCTGCAGGTACTGGATGAGGGTAGATTGACAGACAATAAAGGGCGAACAGCAGATTTTAAAAATGCCATTATAATCATGACATCCAATATAGGGACTGATGTCATTCAGGCTAAAATGGATGAGTTAACAGATCCTGATAAAACGGGAGTTTATGATAAAGTGAAAAATGATATTCTGGGATTATTAAAGAGAACCATAAGACCAGAGTTTATCAACCGGCTGGATGAAATCGTTATGTTTACACCGCTTACTAAAGAAGAGATAAAGCAGATTGTGAAATTGCAATTTGACATGATGAGTCAAAGACTCAGAAAACAGCAAATAAAAGCGGATATTACAGATAAAGCTGTAGACCTAATTGCTAAACAGGGATACGATCCACATTATGGTGCAAGGCCAGTAAAAAGAGTTATTCAAAAGAATCTTATTAATGAGTTATCGAAAAAAATCCTTCAGGATCAAATTGATAAAGATAAAAAAGTTACTATTGATTCGGATGGAGAAAATATTCTGTTTAAAAATTAAATAAACCCGAAACAAAAAACACCGTAATCATTTAATTGGTTACGGTGTTTTTTTGTTGTTATATCTCTTTAAAAGCTATTGACACATTCATCTACACTATCGTGAATTTCAAAAACATTATGCAATTGAAGCAACTTAACAAGCTCCATTACATCCGGAGAAATGTTGCAAATCTTGAAAATGCTGTCATTATTTTTTGCATTTCTTAATATTGATAATAGCGCTCCAAATCCTGAACTGTCTACATATTCAATTCCCTCCAGGTTGAGAATGATTTTTTTCCCGGGTTTATTTAAATATTGAGCAATTTCTTCTTTTAAGGATTGTGCAACAAGAATGTTCAATTTACTAACGTTCTCAAATGACAGTATTTCAATCCCATTTCTTGATTCACTTTTTAACATAGATCTTATTTTTAAAAGTTATTAACTTATTATCTTATGCAAATTTAGTAATATTTTAAAAAATATTATAATTTATTTATATTTTGCTTTGTTTAAAACTTTTGTAAACTGCAATATAAAAAAAAAACTTCAAAGAAAAAATTATTGAATGGATAATTCTTTTAATGCTATTTTTGAGGCTATTGAAAAATTATTATTTTTACAATATCTTTCGTGTATTCTTTAATCATTACTAAATATTCATTTTAATGAGACCAAAAGTTTTTACCCTATTTTGTTTTATTTTTCTTTTAAACCTGTCGGGTTTTGCACAAAAACCTGATAAATCAGCAAAAATAAAATATAATAAAGGAGTTGATCTGTTGCAGGATAATGATTTTGATCAGGCATTACATAATTTTAATCAGGCTTTAAATGCTTTTCCAAATTTTGACAAGGCATTGCTTGAAAGAGGAAAAATTTACTTCAAACAACAAAAATATGATAGGGC
>CAZWHH010000033.1:0-12011 GCA_964633615.1 uncultured Bacteroidales bacterium
TGGCTATATCCGGATCGTTGTAAGAGTCCTCAGCCATCACATGACACCAATGACAAGACGAGTATCCGATGCTTACGAGTACAAGTTTGTTTTCTCTTTGGGCAATTTCAAAAGGTTCATCACCCCAGGGATACCATTCTACAGGATGATTTTCGTGTTGTTTCAGGTATAAGTTATTTGAATTTCTCAATCTGTTCTTCATAAATTTGATATTTATTTTAACAACAAGAAACAACACTAAAATGTTGATTATTAAATCCACTTTGAGCTTAAAACATACAAATATAATTTGATTATTTTGTGTTTTTCAGCAAATCCTATTTAGATGTAGAATCATATATTTGGGGATCATAAAGAATATAATCTAATTTTTTCTGGTAATGCGAAATGTTTTACACCTATTTCTCAGAAACAAATAGACAAAAAGAAAATCTGCCTTTATGGCTCAAACAAATAAAAATATCAGGGTAAATAAGAATTAACCTATTTTTTATTCCAAAGCATTTTTGCTCTGAAAATCTCTTTACCTTCCTTATTTAATGCGAGAAATGAATGTTTTCCATAATAAAAACTTGCCTTGAGCTCAATCTCTTCGCTAAATTCTGCTTCATGTATATAATCAATTTTAAATTCATTTAAATAATTATCTTTCAGGAAATACAAGCTATACATATCAAGTATCCATTCAATATATTTCACATTATTTACATGATGATTTATATCGATATCTGAATACACGACCTTTCTGGTGGTTGATGTATCAAATTTATCGTCTAACATCACTTTACCAGGGTTTTCACTAATAGCCTCCTGTTTATTTAACGGCATTAAAGAAGCATATGTATTCATCTTTTGGGGTCTTTTGTTTTGAATATCAACAATCACCCATTTGCTGGTTCCTTTTATAAACAGCCTATCTTCATCATTAGCCGATCGAATCTCAAAATCACGATAGGCAAACAACCGGTCTGTGTTTTTAGCCCAGGTTGTAAGATAAAATTTATCAGCCCATTCAGGAAATTCGTTAATTTTAAGTTTCAGCTTATATAAAATCCATAAATGATTGTTTTTCAGAAGATCATGATACCCTAATTTTGCATCTGAAGCATGTCTCCAGGCACTTTCCTGAAAAAAGCGACAAATGCTGGTTAACCGAGCCTTTGAAGTAAAATCAATATGATATGATTGAACGATATATTCATCTGTCCAAACTTTTTTACTCATTGGAAGTACTTTTTTAAAAACCCAAATTATTTGATTTTGATAAGAAATACCTTTGTTTTATCTGTTTCTGGCATACCTTGTCTTTTATACTCAAGGTGTACATAAGCATTTCCTCTTTTTAAACCTTTAAAAACAAATATTTTGGTTCCTCCTGAGCCCACAATATTCCTGTTTTCAGGAACTTTATCGGGTTTGTAAGATTCTTTTACCAGTTTAACGACTGAATTATCAATTTCATTTGCAATTGACCAATTGTATCCAGTTGAAGGATTGGCATCTAACTTTATCATTATTTCTTCTCCCTTTTTTGCTTCAAAAGTTTTATCTGTCTCCACTTCATTAGTATTTGAATTAAATAAAGCACATTGAGAAAGAACAAATAATAATAAAACCGGGATAAATTTTATTGTTTTCATAATATTAGTTTTAAATACAGCTAAATTTATAAAAATTTATTCAATGCGCCACTAATATTATTCAAAGCTTTTTCTAAAATTTTTCTGGGACATCCAAAATTAAGTCTTTCAAAGCCTTTGCCATTGTCTCCAAAAGATTTTCCCTCATTTAAACCAACTTTTGCCTGATCAATCATAAACTGATGTATTTTTCCCTGCTCTATATTTAATTGATTACAATCAAGCCAGGCCAGGTATGTACCTTCGGGTTTAATCATTTTTATAGTAGGAATGTTCTTATTAATATAATCTTCAATAAAAAGTACATTCCCCCATAAATATTCCAATAATTCATCCAGCCATTTGTCGCCGTGATTATATGCAGCTTCAAAAGCAATGGTACCGAATAAATTTCCATTTCCTATATGAAGCTGCTCAACAATAGCGTCGTACTTTTTCTTAAGCACAGGATTAGGAATAACAGCTACTGAAGTTGCTAAACCCGCAATATTAAAAGTTTTACTGGGCGAGAAAAAACTTATTGTCAGTTGTGCAATATCTTCAGAAACAGAAGCCATGGGTGTAAAATCTTTTCTTTCAAAAACAATATCAGCATGGATTTCATCAGAGATGATCAAAGTATTGTATTTATGGCACAAAGCGCCCATTTTTTTAAGTTCCTCTTTAGTCCATACTGAACCACCCGGATTGTGTGGATTTGAAAGAATAAGCATTTTCACCCCTGTACTCAGTTTCTCTTCAAGGTCATGAAAATCTATATCATATCTGCCTTCCCTAAAGACAAGAGGATTTTCTATTAAAGTTCGTTTGTTCTTTTTTACAGCATCAAAAAAAGGAAAGTAGACAGGTGGCTGAATGACAATTTTATCGCCCGGGTTTGTAAGAGCCAGGATTGTCATATTAATACCCGGAACAATACCCGGACTGAATGAAAACCAATCTTTAGAAGGCTTCCAGCTATACCTTCTTTTCATCCAGCCAATTGCTGCGTCATAAAAAGAATCCGGCCGGAAGCTATACCCATATATCTCATGGCTGGCTCTTTCTTTTATGGCCTCAGAAATACATTCTGGTACGCGAAAATCCATATCAGCCACCCAAAGGGGTATCACATCTTCACGACCGAATACGCTTTGTTTTAGATCGTGTTTAACTGAATTGGTTTGTTTACGACATATAATATCATCAAAAAGAGCCATTTATGATCATTTAGAAAATCCTACGGTTTGACTGTAGATTACATGTTTATGTTCAGGCAAATTAAGTTTTTCATGAATCAAATCATTATCTATCCAGGCTCGAAATACTGAATTTAAGCCCTCTGATGCACAGTACAGATAGACGTTCTGACCAATAAACCCGCAATGAGTCCCTGCTGTCATTTTAAGTGCCTGTTCATTGTCGCTTTCATACTTGCTAAAATCTGATACATAGACCAGGTTTAAAGCAGCATTTTTTACGAATTCCTGTTTTCCTGTAACGTTCCTTATATCTTTGTCAACGACCTTTTTAAGCGCATTTTGTTCAGGTAAATACAAAAATGCACCTTTTTTCATGACAGCATAGATTTCAATGTCACGTACATCGTGGGATGTTGGGGCTGTTCTTTTACCGGATTCTGTTCTGTTGACACCAAAAGCGGCCCACAACAAGTTGGAAAGCTGTTGTTTACTCAGCTCTTTATCCGCATAAGAGCGAGAAGAATGTCTTTCACTCAGAGCTTCCATAAGGGCTTTTCCACCTTCTTTCTCAGGTTTGGGAAGATTTACAAGATCCTGCGCAAGGATTTGAAACCCGCCAAATAATAAAAATACGATTAATAAAGTAGTAATTTTTTTCATAGTGTAAGATTTTGTTATTTAAACTGTTCCATAAATTTAACTGAATTAATAATATAACGTATGTGCGTTCCTTCTCCTATTTTTCCATCTTTATCTTCTGCCTGCAGATGAAAGACCAGTTTTTTGCCTTCTGATTTTGTAAGTGTTGCTGTACACTTTACTGTTTCTCCAACCGGGGTTGGTTTTAAATGTCTGATGTTTAACTCAAATCCAACTGTATTATAGTTTTCAGGTAAATAAGGCTGTACGGTTTCTAAGGCAGTATTCTCCATAAGTGCTATCATGGCCGGTGTTGCAAACACTTCCACCAATCCGGATCCATAATTAGCTGCTGTATC
Organism: uncultured Bacteroidales bacterium; assembly: GCA_964633615.1. Taxonomy (GTDB): domain Bacteria; phylum Bacteroidota; class Bacteroidia; order Bacteroidales; family UBA12077; genus JAGXLC01. The sequence goes on from CAZWHH010000033.1 coordinate 3,820, forward strand.
TTCGTAACGAACTATTTTTTCTTCGGTGTTTGTGATACCCTCTTCAATCTGAAATTCCATTTTAGAATAATTTTTAGAATTTATATTTTTATCCTTTTATTTTTGCTGCCAGTTTTTTTGCAAGTTCATCTCCCTGAGATAGTTCTTCTTCAGTAGGTATTCCTTTTATTTCAAGTGGCTCAGCTGCCATTTCCCACTCCATATTTTCTGCAAACTTTTTCAGTGTTTTTACTCCGCCACCATTCCAGCTATAGCTTCCGAACAGACCCAGAATATGGTTTTTGACTTTCATGTGTTCAAGGGTACGGGTCAAGTGTTCCATATTCGGGTGCATTACTGAATTATAAGCAGCACTGCCCAGCAAAACTCCTTTAAATCGCCAAATATCATTAATTAAATGAGATAAATGGGTTTTTGAAGCATCCCTTACCCGAATATTCTTTATGCCTTGTTCAGAGATCCTTCTGGCCAGATAATCAGCCACCTTTTCAGTATTACCATACATAGAACCAAAAATGATAACCACACCTTCCTCTGTTTCATATTTACTCCACTTATCATACAGATCAATAATTTTATTAACATCACTTCTCCATATAGGCCCATGTGTTGCAGCAATCATATTGATATCTGTTCCTTCAAGCTTTTTAAAGGCTTTTTGCACCATATTAGAATATTTCCCAACTATATTTGAATAATATCTACGTAACTCATCTTCATAAAACTCCAGGTTCACTTCATCATCAAAAATACCTCCGTCAAGTGTACCAAAGCTACCGAAGGCATCTCCCGAAAACAAAATCTTATCCGTTTGGTCATAAGTCATCATTGTTTCCGGCCAGTGAACCCAGGGTGTATTGACAAATTTCAACTTATGGGTTCCTAAATCGAGCTCTTCTCCGTCTTTTACTTCAACTAAATTATCTTTAAATCCATAATATGCGTCTACAATTTTAAAGGTTTTTACGTTTCCTACCAGCTGTATATCAGGATATTTATCAACGATGGCACGAATAGCACCCGAATGATCAGGTTCCATATGATTAATGACCAAATAATCTATTTCTTTTTCTTTCCCAATAATGCTTTCTATTTTATCAATATACTCTTCTGTTGAACTATATTCTACAGTATCAATTAATGCAACTTTTTCGTCATTAATCAAATAAGAATTATAAGCAATCCCATTTTCCAATGGCCAAAGGTTCTCGAAAAGATGAGTTTTTCTATCATTCACGCCAATCCAATGGATCTTATCGTTTAGTTTAACTGTGTGATGCATAATATTTTTTATTTATTTGGTTTTTAAATTGATTTCTAACAAAAATAAATATTAAAAAAGAATTTCAATAGTTTAAGATACTTTTAAATATCATTTTTCTCTAAATTTGTTTATTTTATTTAGCAAAATGGTGAGAATATGAAACCAGACAACACAAATAAATTTTATCCTACTATTGGTCAAGGATTTGGAATCCTTCTCCTGTTTGTTTTAATTTCTATGCTGACAGGATTAATTGTGGCCGCAGGAAATCTGTCTAATAATGAGCGAGTTATTTCTATATTAACTTCTTTTTCTTACCTTATTGCAGCCGGAGGAACTCTGCTGATTATTATACGGCAGAAAAAAAGAATCCAACCGGATTATCCTGTTTTTGTTAATAAACGCACCCATCCGGTTACAATAATTTTTTCCCTTTTATCAGCTCTTGCTATTATTATTTTATCAGAGCCACTTATTAGTATGCTTCCGGTTTCTGATTTTTACAAAGAAATGATAACCCGCCTTAACCAAAAAGGAATATCAATCCTTTTAATGACAGTTGTTTTTGCACCTGTCCTGGAAGAACTAATAGTAAGAGGCATTATTTTGGAAGGTTTTTTAAGAAACTATTCACCGTGGACGGCAATTATCTTATCAAGTCTTATCTTTGGTATTCTTCATTTCAACCTGGTGCAATTTGTGGGGGCTTTTATACTAGGTATGTTTATTGGATGGGTTTATTACCAGACAAGAAACCTGCTCCTTCCTGTTCTGATCCATTTTACCAATAATCTTCTAAGTTATATTTTAGTATATTTTACTGATAGCAATCCGCTTGATGTTACTTTAAGAAATATATTTCCTTCAGATTCTGTTTATTGGTTGGTTATGGGAATTTCGGGATTAGTTTTAATTATAAATTTTCTTTTTTACAAAAAAATCATGAATCCAAAACCAATAAAGAATTGAAACAATGTTTAATTTTCCGGATATTTGTATGTATATTTAAGAAATATGAAAGATCAACCATTTAAACCCGGCGATAAAATAAGAATTCAACATAATGGTGAAGAAGAAAAAGATATTGCAGAAAACCCTTTTGTTAAAGAGTTTATCCATGCCCTTCCATTCTTAACAGCCATTCTGGATGAAGACCAAAAAGTGATTTTCTCCAATAATATTTCTTTAGATGGTGACACGGAATTGTCTGTTGAAGAATTTTTTGGTTTCAAAATCGGTGCCAGGCTTAAATGTATTCATGCAAATAAAGAAGGAGTAACATGCGATTCTGAGGGTATTTGCAAATATTGTGGCGTTCCCAATGCTATTCTGCGGTCCGGGCAAACCGGAAAAAAAGAAAGCCAGGAAACCTCGCTTTCAATTAACACAAATGGATCGACAAAAACATTTGATATAAAAATAACTGCTGCACCTTTTCACAATAATGACAAACGATTTACCTTAGTTACTATAGTTGATATAAGTGAAACAAAAAGAAAAAGAGCTCTTGAAAGAATTTTTTTTCATGATGTTCTGAATAAAACTGCCAGTCTTACAGGAGCTTTTGAGTTACTAAATGACAAAAGCAATGATAATACAGAGGAAAAAAGTGAATTAATTCAAATATCGGATGAAATTATAAATGACCTGAATGAAGAGATCTTATCACAGAAAAATTTGATGGATGCTGAAAGCGGAGATCTGAAAACTAAAATATCTTCATTGAGTACCCTGGAAATAATAGAAGAATCGGTAAAACAAATTATGCAATACCCGGAAACTGAGAATAAAAACATTGTAATCGCTGAAAATACCGCTGATGAAGAAATCTATTCCGACCCGATCCTACTCAAGAGGATTATTATCAATATGCTAAAAAATGCAGTGGAAGCCTTGGAAAACAAAGAAACGGTAAAAGCTGGCTGTAAATCAGAACAAAACAAAATCAAAATCTGGGTCCATAACCCAGGCTTTATCCCTAATGATATTCAAGTACAAATTTTCGAAAGAACCTTCTCAACAAAAGACAAGAATCGTGGACTGGGAACATACAGCATGAAATTACTCGGAGAAAAATATTTGGGTGGTAAGGTAGACTTTGTTTCAACAAAAGACGAAGGCACTACCTTCTTCATCAGATTACCTAAAGAATAAAAGAGTGCTCCGTTTGACGGAACACTCCTATTAATGAAAAACGTTCACAGATTTTATTTATAATTTTTACCAGCAAAATACTTCATAAACTGCATTCGGTAATAAGCAGCCGGATTTTCCGTTTTTTCCTGACTCATCAGTCCTCTGAAAGCATCTAATGATTTATACCCTTTTTGGTTCATCCAGCTTTCCAATTCCTCTAATATTACTTTAATATGATCTTTGCCATTTTTATATATTGCTGTTGCTAACTGGGTGACTTTTGCTCCGGCAAGAATCAGCTTAATTACATCTTCTCCGTCATTAATTCCCGTTGAAGCAGCCAGATCACATGCAGATCTATCGGACATGATACCAATCCATCTGAGGGGCATACTAATTTCAGAGGGATGGCTTAATACATGAGAAGACAATAATCGCATGTTGTTAATGTCTATATCCGGACTATAAAACCGGTTGAAAAGTACAACTCCTTCAACACCAGAATGAGAAAGCTGTTGAATAAACGGCCCAAGATTAGATGAATAATAACTTATTTTAAGGGAAAGAGGAATCTTAGTATATTTCTTTACCTCATCTATTATTTTAAAATAGAGCTTTTCATTTTCATCACATGTTTTGTTAAAGTCAGAAGGTAAAACAAATACATTAAGTTCCAATGCATCTGCTCCGGCATCCTGTAATGATTGCGCATAATAGGGCCATTTTTCGGCGGTCACACAATTCACAGATGCAATTATCGGAATGGAAACAGATTTCTTAGCTTCTCTGATCAATTGCAAATGCTTTGTGAGTGCATCATCCTGGGCATAATTATCATAAAAATCCATGGTCTCAGGATACAAGAATGACCCTCTATTCATCTGGTCCTGATCTTTTTCCATCTGAATTCGAATTTCCTCTTCAAAGATAGATTTTAAAACCACTGCACCCGCACCACTTTCCTCAAACTCCTTTATGTCCTCTACACTATTTGTAAGTCCTGAACTGGATACAACAATCGGATTCTTTAATTTTAATCCCATGTATTGGGTTTCTAAATTTGCCATCATAGTTTAATAATTTTTATTGATTAATATAATTTCCTCTTTATCTTTGTTAAGATAACCAAAATTCATTAATTATGAAACGATTTGCCCTAATTTTACTTTTGCTAATCTCTATTTTATTCATCAGTTGCAAGAATAATAAGCAAGATTCTAACAATCGAACAAACCAAAATGTTGAATATGCCATAGTAATTCATGGAGGTGCGGGCAATGCGGAAAAAACGGAAATGGCTCAGGATCTGCAAAATAAATACAAACAAAGACTCCGGGAAGCTCTTGATAAAGGAGTAAAAATGCTAAAAGAAGGAAAATCTTCTGTAGATGTAGTTGAAAGTGTCATACATATTCTCGAAAATTCCCCACTTTTCAATGCAGGGAAAGGAGCTGTTTTCACCCATAAAGGAACGAATGAACTGGATGCATCAATCATGCGTGGAACAGACCTTAATGCTGGAGCAGTTGCCGGTGTTGGAGATATCAAACATCCCATTTCTGCCGCAAGGAAAGTAATGGAAAACTCCGAACATGTATTACTGGCTGGACAAGGAGCCTCTCGGTTTGCTAAAACCCAGCACCTGAAAATTGTTGATTCATCATACTTTTATACTGAAAGAAGATGGAAATCTTTACAGAAGTATTTAAAGGATAAAAAATATGGTACTGTTGGTTGTGTAGTACTTGACAAAAAAGGCACCCTGGCAGCTGGAACATCCACCGGAGGAAGAACAAATAAAAAATACGGCAGAATTGGTGATTCACCAATCATCGGAGCAGGAACTTATGCCAATAACAATACGTGTGCAATATCTGCAACAGGTCATGGCGAGTATTTCATTCGATATACCGTAGCGCATGATATATCAGCCTTAATGGAATACAAAAAGCTAACGCTGAAAGAAGCAGCCAACAAAGTGATTCGGAAAAAACTGGTAAACGCCGGAGGTAATGGTGGCATTATTGGGGTTGACAAAAAAGGAAACATTGTAATGAGTTATAATACCAATATGATGTTCCGGGCTTATCAAAAATCAACCGGTGAAAAAGGCGTTTATATTTTCAGGCAAAAAAACTAAAAAATAACAAGAAAGGTCATTATGGAGTTTAAAATTCTTTGAGATTGATATCAATATCAGCCTCAATCTCAAAGTCTTTTACTTCCTCATGTACATCAGGATCTTCTTTATCGTAGTACCAGTTTATTTCAATTTCTCCTCCATTTTGTTGATATTTTTTAAGAATTTCAAAGATATCTAACAGGCATTTGGTGGCGCTGGTATTAAAATAAACTAATTTAACATTGAAAGTGATTTTCCCCCCAACTTTTTCAATATACTCCTCCAGCCAATTCATTAAAGGAAGATAGAAGGTGTATGTTGACTCCATATACGATTCGCCCGTAATTTCACAAATTCCTGTTTCGGCATCAAAATAAACTTCAGGCTTATCGGGTGTATTGGGATTTCTTCGTATATGTATGTTTTCCATAGGGAATTAATATTATTATTTATTGCCAGGCCAAATTTATAAATAAATTCTCCATATATTTCTAACAAAATATATTTTTTTCCGTACAAAATGAAATATATTTGAATAAAATTTATGAATATTATCGTTTATCGATTATATTTGAAGTCATGAATGTAAATAAATCACTGCTTAACATGAGAAAATTTTCAATCTTCTTTATATCATTATTTTTCATTACTACACAAATATTTTCTCAACTCCCGGAAGAGCTCATGAAGAAAATAATTGTAAATAATAATATAAAATCACAAACTCAGCTGAATTATAATTTCAAAGACGGAAAGCCTGAAGAAGATGGTTATAAGAACGCTTATAAAGAGTTTGATAAAAATGGAAATCTTATAAAAGAGATTTACTACAGAAGAGGGAATATCAATCAAAAAATGAGCTATAAATACGATACCAACCAAAATAAAACGGAATATATCAATTACGACGTAAAAAGAGATGAAATAGCTTTTAAACAGGAATTCTTTTATAATGATAAAAATCAGAAAATTCGGGAAAATCGTTTCAATGGAAATGAATATTTTAAAATCTATTATGACTATAATGATCAGGATCGGTTGAAGAAAATTACAAAAAAGAAACTTGTCGGGACCGAAAAAAAATTAGAAGAAGAAAGAATTTATTCGTACAATGGCAACAAACAAATTATCAATGTACTTGATGATCATGGTAATAAAAAATCAAAAATAATCAATACATACGATGATGATAACAATATCACCAGTTTTATTACCTATGATAACAAGGGAAATGAATTAAAAAAATTTATTTTTAAATACAACGAGAAGGGTCAAAAAACTGACGAGATTAAGTATCAAAATAAAAATTTTATATACCATAAGAATTTTTCATTTGATAAAAAGGGTTATCTTGTTGAAATTCAAATGGAACAACCAAAGGATAAAGTTCATATTTCTAAAATATACGAATACGACACTGAAGGATGGGTGGATAAAGAACTACGATATGATGACATGGCTGAAAAATATGATTCCAAAAAATACTTTTACGGGAAGCAGGGTCTTTTGAATAAAGTCATAGTGTATTATGCTCTCTATGATTATAAAGTCATGTACAAGTATGAATATGACTTCTATTAAAAAATAACCTCGAAAAAAATAAAAACTCCTGTAAAATTTACAGGAGTTTTTTAATTTGAAAATAGCTTCAACCTGGTTATCACCGCAAATTTTTAAAGGCCAATTCAAGTTTGTCAGATAATCTTTTAAACACTTCATCCTTAGATCCTATCCCATCAATCTCGTAGATAGGCTTCTGTTTTCTGTAGTACTCCAGCACAGGCAAAGTTTTGGTGTTAAATTGTTCCATTCGTCTTATAATAGTCTCTACACTCATATCATAGGGCCTTTTTGCATTTGTTCTGCCCCTCTTGCTTAATCTTTTGATTGATTCAAGTGTGGGAACATGCAAATGAAAAATACAGGAAACAGAAGAATTTAGTTTTCTTAAGAGGCCATCAAGTATATATGCCTGTACAATAGTTTTTGGAAAACCTTTAAAGAAAAAACCTCTTGCATCAGGATGTGTCTTTATTTGTTTTTCAATAAGTTTAATGGCAAATTCATCCGGGACAATATCTCCTTTTTCCATATAGGACTGGGCTGCTTTGCCCATCTCTGAGCCTTTGTTTATTTCCTCCCTGAGTTTTGATCCGGCTGAAATGTAAATTAAGTTGTGCTTTTCAGCCAGCATTTGTCCCTGGGTATCTTTCCCCGAACCTGGTGGTCCGAAAAGAACTACATTTAACCATTGTTTGGTAAGAGAATGTTCTATTGTATTGGTTATTCTCTGAAATATTTCATCAACAGAACCAACCCCGTCTATCTTATAGTAAATCCCTTTCTCATTATAAAAATTAGCAACAGGTAATGTCTTATTTTTGTATTCTTTTAACCTGTTTCGAATTACTTTTTCTGTATCATCACTTCTGTTTTCTTTTTTTGCTCTTTCTTTCATTCTTTTAAGCAATTCTTCTTCAGGAACTTCAAGGCTTATCATGCATGAAAGAGAAGTATTTAACTTAGATAATAAACCTTCAAGAATATAAGCCTGAATAATTGTCCGTGGAAAGCCATCAAATAAGAAACCATTTACCCCTGTATTCGTTTTTATCTTTTTCTCTATGATCTGAACAATGATATCATCAGAGACCAGCTCTCCTTTTTCTA
>CAZWHH010000034.1:0-11971 GCA_964633615.1 uncultured Bacteroidales bacterium
CCCTTTTAGTTATTTAGAATAATTCAATATATTTGTGACCCTGAAATTTGAAATTATGAGAAGAAGAATAACCTTTGTATTTTTTATTGCTTTATTATTTTCTAATGGTACCTTTTATGGGCAGAGTGGAGATTACACAACAAGTGGTGCAGAGTTGACAGAAAATACGCTTAATTACTCGGTACCTTTTCTTACCATAGCCCCTGATTCGCGTGCAGGAGCACTGGGTGATGCCGGAGTTGCAACCAGTGCGGATATTAATTCAATACACTGGAATCCGGCAAAATATAGCTTTATGGAAAAAGATTTTGGACTTGCTGTTTCATATACCCCCTGGCTTAGAAATCTGGTGAATGATATTTACCTTGCTTATTTGACAGGATATTACAGGTTGGATAAGGAACAGGTTATTAGTGGTTCTCTTCTGTATTTTTCTTTGGGTGAGATTATGTTTAAGGATGAACAAGGATATGACTACGGACAACACATACCCAACGAATTTTCTATAGATGCAGCTTATTCCAGAAAATTCGGAGAAAAATTTTCCGGAGGAGTAGCTTTTCGATATATCAGGTCAGATCTGACCGGGGGTGCCTTTGTTAGTGGTACCGAATCTAAAGCGGGGAATGCTGTGGCTGCCGATGTATCTATGTATTATGAAAACCCTTTCTTTGATGTGGGTGATGAACAACAGATGAATTATGCTTTTGGACTAAATATTAGAAATGTAGGTTCAAAAATCTCCTATTCGGATAAAAAGAATTTTATTCCAACGAAGTTAAAATTTGGAGGTGCTGCCACTCTGAGGCTGGATGATTATAATTCACTCATGTTTACATCTGAATTAGGAAAACTACTGGTACCAACTCCCCCGATTTATGAGAGAGACGAAAATGGAAATTTTGTTGAAGATGAGAATGGGGATAAAATAATAGCTGCAGGTATGGATCCTGATGTTTCAGTGACCCAGGGTATTTTTCAGTCATTTTATGACGCTCCCGGTGGGTTTGAAGAAGAAATGCATGAAGTTAAATATTCTTTTGGTTTGGAATACTGGTATCAAAAAGTATTTGCCATTCGTGCCGGATATTTTCATGAACATGAGAGCAAGGGCAACAGGAAATATTATACAGTGGGGATAGGACTGAAGCTAAATGTATTTAAAGCTGATTTTTCTTATGTGATTCCAAAGTATCAGAACCATCCCCTGGGAAACACCATGAGATTTACTCTTGCTCTGGATTTTGACGCCCTGAAAAAAGAACAAAAAAATCAATAAACGATTTGATAAATTATAGAATCGGTTTTGGATATGATGTTCACCAGTTGGATTATGGATATAACCTAATTATTGGAGGAGTACATATTTCTCATGATAAAGGTTGTGTTGCTCATTCTGATGGAGATGTCCTGATCCATTCAATCTGTGATGCTTTGCTTGGAGCAGTTGGATTGGGAGACATCGGAACACATTTTCCGGACAATGACCCGGAATATGAAAATATCTCCAGCACCAAATTACTAACCAGGGTAATGGCAATGATTCAAAAGGAAAAATTTAAGGTGGTAAATATTGATACAACAGTATGCCTGCAAGAACCTAAAATTTCATCCTTTATCCCTGATATGAGAGAAGTCCTTGAAAGTCTGCTTGGTACAAAAAATGTATCGATAAAGGCCACCACTACCGAAAAGTTAGGAGCCATTGGCCAGGGGAAAGGGGTTTCTGCCTATGCCGTAGCCATGGTTGTAACTTAATAAATAATTTTAATTAAGTTTTAGTTATTTGCTTATTTTTATTATTTTTAAAAAAATGATGCAAAAGATGGCGGAAATATCTTTTTGCTTCTAAATTGCTTTGTGTAAAGTCTAAATTGGAAAGAATTATGAAAAAGGTAATGGTACTGGGAGCAACGCCTAACCGTAAGAGGTTTGCTCACACCTGTGTGAAAAGCTTAATGAGGTATGATTATCCGGTGATTCCCTTGGGAATTAAGGAAGGGAAAATAGCAGGGATTCCTATTCAGGTTGGAAAACCCCAAATAAAAGATCTGGATACGGTTACTGTTTATCTGAATCCTGAAAATCAGAAGCATTATTATGATTATCTTATTGACCTTGAACCCAGAAGGATAATTCTGAATCCGGGTGCTGAGAATGAGGAACTAAGAACCATCGCTGAAAAGAAGGGGATCGATGTGATTGAAGATTGCACCCTTGTGATGTTAAATTCAGGTCAGTTTTAACAAGATGGATTTTAAAGAGATTATTTCACGGGATCAGCTTGAAAAGGAACTTAACAGTGAAAAGGCAGTTTTGGTTTATTTTTCGCATGAGAACTGCAACGTTTGTAAAGTGCTAAAGCCCAAAGTAGCTGAATTAATTAAAACGCATTTTCCCAACATAAGGCTTATATATTCAAATACCCGGAAATACCCTGAGATCTCCGGTCAATATTCGATTTTTGCGGTTCCAACAATTCTTGTATTTATTGAAGGACGAGAATATATAAGAGAAAGCAGACATATTAATTTAATGGAATTTTCAGCTCGAATTCAAAAACTCTATAATGCTTATTTTGAATTGTAAAATTGGAAAAAAATGGCTTTAATAAAATCAGTACGCGGATATACCCCAACATTAGGTTCTAATTGTTACCTCGCTGATAATGCCACTATTATAGGAGATGTGGTGGCAGGCGATGATTGCAGCTTTTGGTTTAACACGGTTATACGGGGTGATGTGAACAGTATAAGAATTGGTAATAAAGTGAATATACAGGATGGTACAGTTTTTCATACTACCTATCAGAAATCTGTAATAGAGATAGGGGATAATGTTTCTGTTGGTCATAATGTGACCATCCACGGTGCTAAAATTGAGAAAAATGTTCTGATAGGCATGGGATCAACCATTCTTGACCATGTGGTAATTGGTGAAAATTCTATTATAGCTGCAGGAGCTTTGGTGCTTGAAAATACTAAGATAGAACCGGGAAGTATTTATGGTGGAGTTCCCGCAAAAAGGATCAAATCTGTTGATCCTGAACAGAGCAGTGAAATGATCAATCGTATTGCCAATAATTATCTCATGTATGCAGACTGGTACAGGGATTAGAAATTATTATGACCGCATACATTTTGTGGATTTTTTCCACGTTTCGGGTTCCGGTCTTAAGCTTATTATTTAGCTTAGGTTGAAACCGGAACCCGAAACATGAAATTTATTTATTAGGTAGCTGAATATTCTCAGATTCAGGTAATCCGTATTCTTCTTCTAATTTAATGTCATATTCCTCTAATTCTTCCAGTACCGGATTGTAAATTTCTGGTATAACAGGACGATACACCCCTTTAAGATCAATTTCACCATCTAAAATCAGTTTCACAGCAATCGCTGCCGGGATAGCTACGGTTCTTGCAACAGATGTATCTGTGCTTGGGCTTCCATGGGCTAACATACTCGATTTTATCACTTCTTTCTTATTGTCAAAGTCAACCAGGAATGTATGCTGCATTGCTACTATATCTCTTTCTTCCTGTCCCAGTTCCATTTTTTTCATCATCAGATCAGAAGTTACCTCAAAGGGGGAATCTTTTTTCCTGTTAATGGGTTTGTCATCAAATAACCCAAGCCATTCGAGTGCTTTTAGTGCATGAGCATCTTCGCTTATATTCAGGTAATCTGCTGTTTTTTTCTTTATATCAGAAGCGTCTTTTGCATTTATCTGATGTGCAATAAGGTCTGCATAGGTCATTCCTTCAAGGTCTATTGGTTCTTCTGATATTAATTTCAGCGCTTTCATGGTATCTATTGTTTCACACCATCCTCTGTACCGGAAAGTACCTCTAAACATAGTTTTTGCTTCAGGAATCTGATAGATGTCAATGTAGTTAATAGAATCGCGGTTGGGATACACTTCGAGCTCGCCGATATTAGGAAAATTAGTAAAGAAGGTAGCTTTGAAAAGATCTTTTGAAGGGATGTTAACCTCTTTACCGTTTTTGAGATATCTGGCGGCATTATTACCTGCTTTTACAACTCCTTTAGGACTCCATGAAAATTTATACTTCAAAGGATTGTCTGCAGCTTCCGGTGCTGCAAGGGCACCTGTTATGGAATAGAATTCTTCAATTTTACCGCCTTTTTCATGCACTTCATCAATGATTTTCTGTGCTGACATATGATCAATCCCCGGATCCACGCCTATCTCATTCAGGATAACGATCCCTGCTTTTTTAGCCTCTTCGTTTAATGCAAACATTTCAGGCTGAACGTAAGAGGTGGTAACCATATTCTTCTTGTGTTTGATACACATTTTTGCCACCATCGCGTGGTAGGCATAAGGCAATAAACTAACCGCAAGGTCATGTTCCTCTATCATTTTGTCAAGTTCAGCTTCTTTGTCTACTGTCCAGGGTACTGTCTGCCCGTTATCTCTGTTGTTTAGAATTTCGTCTGCTTTGGATTTAGTTCTTGATGCAATCGTTACAAAAATTTGATGGTCTAATAAGTAATCCACCATAGGTTTTACAACCATTCCTGCACCTAGAATTAATACTTTTTTCATAATATAGTACTTTTTAGGGTTTAAAATTAGTTGCGGAAAGTTAATAATTTTTATTTAGTATTGAAAGAATATTTGGCTCCCGATAAAGCTTTTCATGTTGTGTTGAAGGATTGTTAAAAAGTATGTAATATTTACAATCAAAAGTTTTCTATCCCTTGTATTTATATTTTAATTTTGTTAAGTTAATTTATTTATAAAGATAAAAATCGTGGCAGGAAAAAATACAGGGAAAGCGGTTGAAACTCCTTTAATGAAGCAGTATTTTCAAATCAAGCGGAAACATCCTGATGCGTTGTTGTTGTTCCGTGTGGGGGATTTTTATGAAACTTTTGGGGAGGATGCTGTCAAAGCTTCAGAGATATTAGGTATTACCCTAACGAAAAGGGCTAACGGGTCAGCCTCCTTTGTCGATCTTGCCGGAATCCCTTATCATGCCATAGATACTTATTTGCCTAAATTGGTTCGTGCCGGCCAGCGGGTTGCTATATGCGAACAGCTTGAAGATCCCAAAAAGACAAAAAAAATTGTCAAGCGTGGCGTAACTGAAATGGTTACACCGGGGGTCTCTTTTGATGACAATGTGTTGAATCACAAAGAAAATAACTTTCTGGCCTCTGTTCACTTTGCCAATAATATGGCAGGGGTGGCTTTTCTTGATGTTTCCACCGGTGAGTTTTTGACAGCAGAAGGCTCTTTTGACTATATAGATAAATTGCTTAGTAGCTTCCAGCCCAAGGAAGTTCTTTACGAAAGAGGGAAAGAAAATATCTTTAAAAATGCTTTTGGCGATAAATATTATACTTATAAGCTGGATGACTGGATCTATACTGAGGAAAATGCAAAAGACAGGCTGCTGCATCATTTTAAAACCACTTCTTTGAAAGGATTTGGAGTGCAGAATCTTGTGTATGGAATTATTGCAGCAGGATCTGTCCTTCAGTACCTTGAAATTACCCAGCATGAAAATATAAAACATATTTCTTCTCTTTCAAGAATTGAAGAAGAGCATTATGTCTGGCTGGATAAATTTACAGTAAGAAACCTTGAGCTTTTTAATTCTCTGAACGAGGGTGCTTTAACCCTGGTTGATGTGGTGGATAAAACCATTTCACCGATGGGCGGAAGGCTGTTAAAAAGGTGGATTGCCTTGCCTCTAAAGGGAAAAGAACAGATTGAAGAGCGCCATAAAATAGTGAATTATATTTTGGATCATGAGGATTTTGAAGATGTATTGAATACTCAGATACAAAAAATGGGAGATATTGAAAGGATTGTTTCTAAAGTGGCTGTGGGAAGAATTAATCCAAGGGAAGTCCTTCAGCTTAAGAATGCCTTGTTTGCCCTGGAACACCTAAAAAAAGCCTGCGGCCAGTCCGGAGATGCTACACTAAAAAAGGTCGCCGAACAATTGAACCCTTGTTATTCCATACGCGATAGAATTGAAAAAGAGATACAACCTGAATCTCCCAACCAGGTTAATAAAGGGAACGTAATTTTGCCGGGGGTTTCTAAAGAGCTTGATGAGTTAAGAAAGATAGCTTATTCGGGGAAAGATTATCTGAACCAGCTTAAAGAGAGAGAGATAGAAAGAACGGGAATTTCTTCCTTAAAGATAAGTTTTAACAGTGTGTTTGGCTATTATATAGAAGTTAGAAACACACATAAAAATAAGGTTCCGGAGGAATGGATACGTAAACAGACGTTAGTGAATGCTGAGCGTTATATTACTGAAGAACTGAAAGAGTACGAATCAAAAATTTTGAGTGCCGAGGAGCAATCGCTTGAGCTGGAAGCCGAGCTTTTTCGCAAATTGGTTTCAGAACTGACAGATTATATCTCGGCCATCCAGCTAAATGCTAACCTGGTGGCCCGTCTGGACTGTTTGCTTTCATTTGCTAAGATAGCCAGGGATTATGATTACTGCCAGCCCGAGATTAATGAAACAGAAATTATTGATATTGGACAGGGCAGGCACCCGGTGATTGAAAGACAGCTGCCTCTGGATGAAGAATATATTGCCAATGATGTGTACCTGGATAATGATGAACAACAGATTATGATCATTACAGGTCCGAATATGGCTGGAAAATCTGCCCTCCTCCGACAAACGGCTTTGATTGTTTTGCTTGCTCAAATGGGATCTTTTGTTCCTGCGCAGGGTGCAAAAATTGGGTTGGTTGACAAAATTTTTACCCGGGTAGGGGCTTCAGATAACATTTCACTGGGTGAATCTACCTTTATGGTTGAAATGCATGAGGCTGCCAGCATTTTAAATAATTTATCTTCACGGAGTCTGATTCTACTGGATGAAATTGGCCGTGGAACCAGTACCTATGATGGCATTTCCATTGCCTGGGCAATGGTTGAATATATACACGAAAACCCCAGGGCAAAAGCAAAGACATTGTTTGCCACTCACTACCATGAGTTAAATGAAATGGAGAAATCTTTCAATCGCGTGAAAAATTTTAATATTTCAATTAAAGAGACAGAGGACAACGTGATTTTTATTCGTAAACTGGAGCGGGGAGGGAGTGAACACAGCTTTGGGATTCATGTGGCCCAAATGGCTGGTATGCCCAAAAGTGTTGTGGCGAGGGCTAAAGAAATACTTAAGGACCTTGAAAATTCCAATGAGAAAGGTTCGGTTTCTAAACCCGTTGGCGAAATTGCGAATCATCGCGAAGGAATGCAAACGACTATTTTTCAACTGGAAGACCCGGTGCTTAAGCAAATTCGTGATGAAATAAAAAATATCGATATCAATAATCTTACTCCTGTGGAGGCCCTGAATAAACTGAATGAGATTAAACGGTATATCGGGATGAAATAAACTACTCTTTTAGCCCTTCTCATTAAACTTTTCCTATGTGTTTTTTGTTTTAAAGTAAACCAGTTATTTATGAAAATGATTTTTTTGTTTACAATGGCTGTTTTCTTTTTGAAACCGGGTTATACACAAAAAGACACTATGAAATACAATAAGCTTACTGAAGAAGAACAACGGGTTATAATTCATAAAGGCACAGAACGTCCCTTTACGGGTAAGTATTACAATCATAATGAGGAAGGCGTTTATACTTGTAAGCGGTGTAATGCAGAACTTTTTCGCTCGGGTGATAAATTTAACGCCCAATGTGGCTGGCCCAGTTTTGATGATGAAATAGAAGGGGCAGTAAAGCGGGTTCCGGATGCAGATGGTTTCAGGACAGAGATTTTATGTGCCAACTGTGGCGCTCATTTAGGACATGTTTTTACGGGAGAAGGTTTTACTCCCAAAAATGTCCGCCATTGTGTCAATTCCATATCCCTGGATTTTGAAGTAAGAGATATAAAGAAATCAGACCCAAAGAACGATTAACTGATTATTCCGGGTAGGTATCAATGATAAATATCTCTTTTCGATCCCATTCTTCCCAGTATTTTAACGCTTTTTTCCTGATAAGTTTCCAGTATTCTGGAGAATCAATGTCTCCCTTTTGCTTTGCCAGCTGAATATCGCCTTGAATTTTACTGTAATATAAAGATTTCAACCGGATATTGATTTTTTTGTTTTTATATTCAATGGTGGCACCGGGATATTTGTCATCATTTTTTGTCATAATTAACCCTCTTCCCATGGTTGAACCACTTGCAGTTTGTAATCCATCGTTCAGGCAGCTCAGGGGTTGTTTAGATCCTGCCCGCGATTTGATGTTTAATATCCCGGGCGGAACATGGAAATATTCCCGGGCTCTAATGCCCATTTTGGCGCCTATGATGGAATAAATTCCCAGATGATGATGAATTTCATTGGTGAGTACAATAGCTTTCCACTCATTAACACCATGTTCTTTAATGGTTGCAGGGGCAATTTGTTGAATATCTTTCTGAAAAAGAGAAGTATCAGTTGGGAAAGTTTTAAAGGTGACATCTTCTGTACCTGCTGTTGATTTGAGATGGGATAATATTCTGGATTTGATTATATCTGCATCTCTGAACTGAACAAGATTACCCACAGTATCAGGCCGGGTGTTGTCAATATGAAAAACTTCAGGGTATAATACAAACAGTGCACTCAAATCATCCCAGATTTTTAAATGATTGTTTGTTATCTCTTCCATTACAGCTTTTTCCGAATGGGTATGATATATTTTCTGTGCATAGGGAGAAGAAATTTTACCGATTTTATTTAGAATTTTTTTGTCGAAAGAGATGGGCTGATCTCCGGCTATAATTCTGAATACTGGAATTTTTGTTTTCAGAATATAATCTGCAGACAATGGATCCATATTGTAATTTGACCATTCATTATCTTGTTTAAACATATCAAACCAGACGATTTCACTTATTTCATGTTTTATTTCCGGTTTCATCAGGATCGCATTGGCAATATTGGTGAGTGGCCCCAGGCAAATAATTTTCACCATTTCTTTTTCCTGTTCAATTAAATTAACCAGCAACTCTTTAACATCTTTGGATTCATTATCCGAATATTCTTTTCCCCATTTAATATTGTTAGCGAAATCTTTCCATTCAGGGTATTTGTTTTTATTAACAATTCCTCTGGCAGTTGTAATTCCTTCGTGACCAAAAGACCTGAGTAAGGCATTGATCTTGTCATATCCTCTTTCCGGTTCTACAGAGCCATCTTCTGAAGTAATGGCCAAAATATCAAGGTCATCAGAGGCAAGGAGCAGGCTTAGCGCTCTCAGATCATCAGGTGCACAATCTGTATCAATAATAACCGGCTGGCCATGAATCGGGTTGGCATTGGTTATTACGCTTGCAGACAGAAATATGCATAATAGGATTAAACGGATAAGTTGTGTCTTCATGATGGGTTTATATTTTAAAAATGAACATTGACGCCTCCCATGATAATCTGTTTAGGCATAGGATAGCCATAGCTTATTTGATAATCAGATCCTGTCAGGTTTTTTCCAGTTAAAAATATATCCAGATTGCTTGAATAATGATACGAAATTTTTGAATCAATAACAAGGTAGTTCTCTTTTTGAGGTTTTGAGAGTCCAAAATTCATATAATCTTCTCCCACAGTATAAAGTTCGTTAATATATTCTGTATTGATACTAAGCCTTAGTTTTTTACCCAGGTAATCTAAATTCAGATTAAATTGATGTTTGGGTGTTGCCAGCCTTATTTCATCAGTGTGGATGTAAGTGTAGTTTGTATTGAGGTCAATTTTTTGACTAACCCGCCAGTTTAGTGAAGACTCTACCCCGTAATTTTCAAAATCTCCGGTATTTTTGTTGATTACATTGGGGTATTGTCCTGTTACTTCAATCAGATTGTTTCCCTTGATGAAAAACCCGGTTAATTCAACTTGTAATTTTTTATTGAAGAAATCTTGTAACCATCCTAATTCGTAGTTCCACATACGTTCTGGCTTAAGATCCGGGTTGGATGGAGGAAACAGGTAAAGTTCTCTCATAGTAGGGCTTCTGAAACCTTTGGCTACTGAACCTTTTAATGTGGTGGTTCTCCACGGATGGTATGAAAATCCAAACTGAGGAATCATCTCAGTTCCGTACAAACTGTTATTTTCTAACCTGATTCCCGAGTTGAGGATCAGTTTTTTATAAAAAGTATGCTGGACCAGGAAATAGGCTGCCAGTTCAGATATTTTTTCTTCTCCGAACACTATATCAGCTTTAAGATTTTCTGCCATTCCTCCATAATTTTTGTATTCACCCCCCAGTGTAATCATATTATTTGGGATAAATCGCATGGTTTCGTGCAGCATAATGCCTGTAAATTGATCTGTTGAGTGAAATCCGTCAGATATATTGTGTTCCCCATAGTTGTGGTACAATTTCAAAGCTCCTTCAATACTGGGAAATTGATTTTCAACTGAAAAAGAAGCTCTTCCACGTGTGATATCAATGAAATCTCCCGCGGTATTTCCAATGATCCCCGGGTCTTGTGATTCAAAGCCAGCTAAGCTTGCATCTGCTTTGATTTTAAAATGCCGGTTCAATTCATAGCTTGTTTTAAGATATCCATTGGTGATATTGAAATCGGAACTGTCTCTATGCCCATTTGTGCGGTCATGATTCACTGAAGCAAATATTTTAAATCCCTCTTTTTTAAATCCGCCATTGGCCATATATTTTTGGGTGTTATATGAGCCAAGCATAGCCCTCGCGTTTCCCCTGAAACCATCTTTTTCCTGTTCTTTGGTGATTAGATTGATCACTCCGCCCATGGCATTTGAGCCATAAAGCAAAGATGAGGGTCCTCTTATCACTTCTACTTTTTTTATGTCGGAAGTAACATAGGCATCAGGCAAGGGGTGTCCAAAAATTCCCATGTATTGGGGGTGGCCATCAATAAGCATCAGGACCTGTGTGTTTGGAAAGCCTCCTACACCCCTCATATTGATTTGACCTGCGGAGCCCTGGGATACCCCGAAGCCTGTGATGCCTCTTTCGGTAACAAATACTCCCGGCACTTTTTTACTTATTAAGGGCAATATTTTTGATTCCTGGCTTTGTTCCAACTCCTGCTCATTGATCACAGAAACAGTCAGAGGAACATTTTCTTTGGCAACATTTACACGATTGCCGGTGACTACAACTTGTTTTATTTCCAGGGTATCATTTGTCCGGTACTGGCTAAATCCTGCATGAACAAAAAAGAGTGTAAATAAAAAAAAGAACAATGGTCTCCACATAAGTTTTAAGTTTTCTACCAAAAATAAATAAAAAAAAGTGAATATTGGAAGTCTTTAAAAGGCAATTCTTCAATAAGGGATGAATTAGGGTTTGCTGAAAAACTCATTATAAGTTTATTTTGTGTTTTTCAGCAAACCCTAATTAATGCATTCTAATAATGACTTATATCATTTGTGTATTGAAATAAAATAATTTTACATTTGACGAATTTTAAAAGAAAAAAGATTTATGAGAAAAATACTTGTCCTGGGAGCGGGTCTTTCTTCTTCAAGTTTGATCAAATATTTACTGGATAATAGCGATGCCAATAACTGGAAAGTCATATTAGGAGATATTTCGAAAGAATTAGCTCATAAAAAGATCGATAATCACAGCAATGGTGAAGCCATTCAATTTGATGTGTATAGTGAAAAACAACGTGCTGAATTAATTAAAGAATCAGATGTGGTGATCTCCATGTTACCTGCCCGCATGCATTATTGGGTTGCCAAAGATTGTGTTGATTACGGCAAACATATGGTTACTGCCTCATACGTATCGGAAGATATTGCAGAGTTGGATGATGAAGCAAGGGTGAAAGGAGTATTGCTGCTCAATGAAATGGGTGTAGATCCGGGAATTGATCATATGTCTGCTATGCAGGTGATTGATAAAATTGCGGACAAAGGAGGGGAGTTGAAGGCTTTTGAATCTTCTACAGGAGGATTGGTAGCTCCCGAGTATG
>CAZWHH010000035.1:0-11864 GCA_964633615.1 uncultured Bacteroidales bacterium
GGTGACTGGATGCAGTATCCCCCGGCTCGCTGGAATATTGTCTCTGACAACGTGATAGAAGGGAGTTACACACTGACACATCATTTTGACAATGATCAGTCTGACCGGGACCGCCTCTCTCTCCCTGTTTCATTTGATTTTGTTGATTCAACGATTGTATGGCGGTTTCGGGTACGTTACGGGTATAATCCCTCGGGGAGTAATCATTGGGGTATTTTTCTTATGGCAGATACAAATGCCTGGGAGATGCATCCTTCCGGTGCAGTCCAGGGTTTTTTGCTTGGGGTTAATTATAGTGGATCCGATGATATGTTGAAATTATGGAAGGTTCAATCGGGCTCAGGCTTTGAAATTCTGAATACCGGATTGAACTGGCAGGAAGAAATCGGAACCGACCGGGCGGCAAGCTTTCAGGTTGAACTGGATACCTGTGGGGTTTGGAAGATTTTTCTTGACTCTGCCGGTGGGTATGATCAATTGCATTTACTGGCAACTGTTCAGAATGCTGTAGAGTTCACTCCTGCGCATTTTGGAATTTATTATGAATATACTTCGTCGGCCGATCGGCTGTTTTGGTTTGATGACCTGTATATTGGGGATCCGGTTCCCGATACCATCGCGCCATCCTTAGATTCAGTTCAATGTATTTCCTCCCAATGCATTGAGTTGTTTTTTTCGGAGCAGGTTCTTATGCAAAATTTACTGGAGACCGGTTCGTATGAATTACAGGAGAATCAAATATCGCCTGTATCTGTTGAAGTAATTGATTCTTTTCCTTCGCAAGTCCGGTTGGTATTTTCGGACGAATTAGCGGATACCGCCCTTTATCATTTGTCTGTCTCCGATATGTGCGATCAAAGCGGGTGTTGTCTTGAAGACACCCTTGTTCTGGTTGAATACCACAAAACAAAGGTAACTCATATTTCCGTAGAATCAGCAGACAGGCTGTCTCTTTCGTTTAGCAAACCACTTGACAGTCTTTCAGCTATGGTCCCGGAGCATTATTTTGTCAATCACGGGGTGGGGCAACCAATGGAAGTTTCTTTAAGCCATGATTTGGAAAAAGTTTTTTTGGATTTTGAAGACAGTTGGAAACCCGGAATGCAGTATACCCTATCAGCAGATGGCATTCGAGATATTTATGGAGATTCTTTATCTTGCTACTCCGGCAGTTTTTATTATACAATAGAAAAGCTGAATGATCTGGTGATTAACGAAGTGATGGCTGATCCATATCCGGCACCTGCCGGATTACCAGCGGAGGAGTATGTTGAGATTTTTAACCGCTCGGACACCGCGTTTAATTTATCAGGATGGAAACTGGTAGTGGGTGAAACAGCTAAAGAATTTTTTGCTGTGACCATATCTCCCGGGGGTTATATGATACTTTGCGATAATGAAATATTTTCCTGTTTTGAAGAGTTTGGTGAAGTGTATGGGTTTTCTTCCTTTCCTGCTCTCCGGAATGAGGGAGATTATGTGGCTCTTCAGAATCCCGTGGGCATAACTATTAACGAGATTTATTATACGAAAGACTGGTATCATGATCCTGAAAAAGAGAAAGGCGGGTATGCCCTGGAAAAGATTGATCCCGGGAACAATTGCGGGGGAATCCAAAACTGGAAGGCTTCCGGCCATCAGGACGGAGGTACTCCGGGATCGCTTAATTCTGTGGATACGGTAAATATTGATACGTTATCCCCGGGAATTGAATATTTTGAGACAATCAATGCGCATCAGGTTCGTGTGAAATTCAGCGAGCCTTTGAAGCCGGACGAGGGAGGGAGTGTGTATAATTACCGTATCGACCGGGGAATAGAAAGCCCGTATGCTGCCCTGTTGAATACACCGGCAAACAATGCTGTCGTCTTGTCCTTTTCTAAAGCCATGGAACAGCATGTTCCTTATAGGCTGGAGATAACTAACATGGTGGATCTTTGCGAGAATGTCTCCGCGGTTCTTTATCATAGTTTTGTTTATCACGAAGTGAAAATGCATGATGTGGTTTTCAGTGAACTAATGGCTGACCCTTTTCCTTCTGTAAGTCTGCCTGAAACAGAATACATAGAGTTGTATAACATTTCCGGTTATCCTGTTTATTTGAATAACTGGAAATTAACCATTGGAGAAACCGTGAGAGAGATTGGAGAGTACTCGCTTGACGGGAAAGAATATGGCATATTATGTGATAAAGAAGACATGGATCTATTTGGAGAAAAAGTAAAGGTTTTCGGGATGGATCAGTTCCCATCCATCAAAAATTCTGGGGATCCTGTTTTGCTTGAAGACCGCAATTACCAGCCCATTGCTTATGTACATTTTGATGATTCCTGGTATCGCTCAGATTATAAAAGAGAGGGAGGCTGGTCTCTTGAGCAGGTGGACCCGGTAAATCCATGTGGAGGAAGAGAAAACTGGAAGGAATCTGTCTCCCCGGACGGCGGAACTCCCGGGCAGAAAAACTCAGTGAAGACCCTTAATCCCGATAAAGACCCGATTCGGCTCATTCATGCTTATGTAGTGGATTCTGTTACGGTGGGTCTTCGGTTCGACGAACCGTATCAAAGTATTTCGGCTGATGATCCGGGGAAATACCAGGTGGAAAATTTCGGACAACCGATAGGGGTGGAATTGAAAAAGCCGGAATATACAACGGTGGAATTGCAATTTCAACACGCCTTTAAGAAGGGGGTCAGATATACCCTCAGGATACATGACTCAATAACTGATTGTGCCGGGAATCCAGTTGAACAGAGAAATAGCATTGACTTTGAATTACCACAGGGGGTTGCAGTGAACGACGTGGTGATTAACGAGGTATTATTTAATCCTCTGCCGGGAGGAAATGATTATGTAGAAGTTTTTAACAGGTCTGAAAAAACCATCGACCTGAAGAAAATTTGTCTGGCTACACGGAACAAACATTCCGGAATGTTAGATGAACTTTGTTCTGTTCCCTGGGGCGGATATTTACTTTTCCCCGGGGAATATGCTGTATATACTGTCAATCCGCCCCAGCTCAAAGCGCATTATCATGTAAGACATCCTTACAGAATAATTTCCATGAATGAAATGCCCCGGTTTTCTAGTGATAAGGGGACGGTTGTTTTAACTACTCCTTCGCTTCAGGTAATCGATGAAATGAGTTACCGGGAAGAGATGCACTTTCCTTTACTGAATGAAGTCGAGGGTGTATCCCTGGAGCGTATCAATTATGACCGGTCACCGAAAGAGGAAAACAATTGGCATTCTGCTTCCGGAAGTGTTGGCTTTGGCACACCCACCTGTTTAAACAGTCAGTACTCCGATCAACAGAAGAGAGAAGATGGAAGAATTACTGTTGAGCCTGAGGTTTTTTCTCCCGATAATGACGGGTTTGAAGATGTAGTGCAAATTCATTATGATTTTGATGAGCCTGGTTATGTCGCCAATGTAAAAGTTTTTAATGCAGACGGCCGTATGATAAGATACCTGGTGAACAATCAGACGCTGGCCACCCGGGGAGTCTTTAACTGGGATGGATTAGATGATCGAATGCAGCTTGTGGAAAACGGAATTTATGTGATTTATGTTCAGGCTTTTACTCTTTCCGGGAATGTGCAGGAATTTAAGAAACCCTGCGTAGTGGGGAAGAAGTATTAATTCCTGAAATAGTTTATTTGAGCGAATTTACTCAATTTGGGATAAAGTTTTGGTTTTTTTCCACTTCCCCCTTTTTTAAGCAACCTAAGAATATCCTGTTTCTTCTTACTAAAAACGCTGCTGATAAATTTATTTACTGAATGCCAGTTTATTATGGTTGACTTTGTAAATATTATGCCATACATTTGTTTATAGATTGATTGTTGCACTGGAAAACAATTAAGTATGGCAATATAGAGTACATTAATCTTTTTATTTTAATTTATGAGACATGAAAAAAATCTTTTTAATTATTGGAATTATGTTGTTATTCCTTGGGATGACAACAAGAACCTTTTCACAAGGTGGTTTTTATTTAAGTGGCGCTCTTTCTATTCCTACGGGTGATTTTGCTGAGGATGATGGTTCTGATGCCGGAATGGCGTTAACGGGTTATGGTGGCTTGGTTGAGTATTCAATGCCTGTTATTTCTTCTGGTGTCTATTGGGTTACCGGTGTTTCTTACCTAATTAATCCCATGGATGAAAAAGGACTTGCTATTGAGGTTTTTGGTGAAAGTGAGATGGAAGATAACCTTGATGCTGAAAATCACACCAATATTCCGATTGCTACTGGTTTAAAATATCAGACGGCCCTTGAAACTTTTGAGGTATACGGATTATTTCAGGTTGGGATGAATATAAATATGATTGGAGAATGGACGTTATCAGATGTTTACTACGAAGGATATTCTGTTGATGAAATAAAATTTGAATTCGAAACTTCAAATTCGTTTGGAGTTATTTTAGGAGGGGGTATAATAATAAACAAGGTTTTTAACATAAGTGCCCGGTATTATGGATTGGGTGAAATAGAAATTGATGAAGCTACTGTGACAGTTGATGGAGATGAAATGCCCTGGAGTGATATAGAGGGAGATGAAAGAGAAGTTTCTATGTTTGTTATTACTGCAGGAATAAGTTTTTAAATCATAGCCAGGTTAGTTTCAGGAAAGCATATTTTTGTTAAATTAATTTAGTATAAACAATCCGGACAGATTTTTATATGAATCTGGCCGGATTATTTTTTGGTACTTTTTTCTTTAAAGAGAGGTTTGTTTATGAAAGAAAGACGGTGAAGGGTGAACATGTTAAATATGGGGGAAAGAATTGTTTGAAAAGATATTATAAAATATTACAACCATCAAAAAACAATACCAAAAATTGCAAAACAGTAAAATATTATATAACTTTATTTATGGAAATAATTTAAGCAGCGTTTATGAACGTTTTCTAAAATTTGCCCGATGTTTTTCATAAAAATTCGTTTTTTGAAATAATCCATTCAATTAATTTACAAAGAACTTCTGGTAATTTGTTTGCCGGAGTTTTTTGTGTGATATTGCGATGGGTGGTTGTTATAGTTTTTTACAAGCCATAGTCTCAAAACTTAATGTGATGGTATTCTTTATCGCAACCTTAACGATTCGTATCCACACTTTTTATATCATTCAATAGGTTTTGTCTCTCGTGGTTGTTCTGAATGCTGTGTATAACAGAAAGGAGAACCACATATGAAAAAAAATTGTTTAGTCGGATATGGTATTCTTTTGGTATTTGCCATTGGTCTTGTTATTGAACTATCTCTTTTTAGTTCCTGCTCCCCGGTATCGCAAGCAGGTTTATCCTCAGAGATTCCAGAGAGCGTGGCTAAAGCTCCTGGTTCGGACTGGAGAGTGCCGGTTAAAGCTGCAGAGATTGAATATGCAGAACTGCTTGATACAAATTCTCTGTTTCTTACCACATTACGTGTCTATGGGTTTATGCAATCCTGGGGATTGGCCCGGAATGAGATTATACTTACGGATATCCGTAAGGGTAACATACGGTGGAAAAAGAAATTTCGTAATCTGTCGAGCACAGCGGAACAGGTCTTGAGCGCTGATGGTTTTTTCTTCATCAGTGGTTGGGATTATAACAGTTGGGGACAACGTTTGTCAGCCCTGGATAAGCAGACCGGTAAAATTATTTGGACACAAATTTTTCCCCGCCCCTTTCTTTTCTCATATGATCCGGGGATGGATGTTATTCTGGGTGCAGGTACTGATACTCATGCCGATGAGGCCCCTTTCACCATAACTGCTGTCAATCCCTCCACGGGCGACTCAGTTTGGGAAACGACAATGCCGGGGAGCTTTTGTCGGGAATCGCCCCGGATTTGCGATCTTTATCCCCGGGATAAAACGCTTTTAATAGTCTCAGGCGGCGCAGTTCATTTAGACGCAAAAACCGGCAATATTCTATGGAAACAGGAATTGGACCCGACGCTGCATAAGTCACCGAAAATAATTACTACGGCAAAGCATCTGTTGATCAGTTCAAACGACCGGCTTGATCTATTCAGCAGGGAATCCGGACAACCTCTGTGGACATATCGTGTAAGCAATTCCACACTCGTTGATCAGATGTTTACAGGTGATAAAGTATTTCTTGTCGCCGAAGACTCCTTGCAAAAATGTACGCTTGTATCCCTGGAGCTTTCAGATGGTAACGTTGTTTGGAAGGAACAAATCGACGGAACACTCAGAAGTTCTTTGTATCAATATGGTGATCGGATTTATATGAGCACACAGGACCGGTTGATAACCCTCCATGCAGCTACCGGTGAGTTGGGGCCGGAAACGGACCTCCCTCCGTTCATGAGGACTGAGTATGGTTTGCCGGATTATATTTTGATGGAAAATGGAACTGTTATCATTGCCCGGGAGATTGGATTAGCCGCTTTTTATAAGAATACTTTAGAACCTCGTTACTCCCATGCAATTCCGGGGACCGATATTTATACCTATCATTTTGCTTCTCAGAGATTATTAATGCGGCAGCTTGCCCGAAGGAGCGGGGGAAATGATTTCGATTTTGCAGGTCTGACAAGGGAGTTTCAGAACCAGGTGATTCGGAACAATACCGGAGTGGAACCGCAATTTGCCACGGGGGTTCCACGGACTGCGGTGCAGGCTCAGTTTGAGGTCACCATGGCCGCCGCGAATATGGCAGCTTCCGTTGCCTCTGCCGGCATCGCATTTCGAGAAGAAGCCGTAGCGGAGAACATGAATATAAACGAAAAGGAAATTGTTGCAGCCATGGGTGCACATGCACTGAGTATTCAGCATGGCTATTATATCCGTCCTTTCTATCGCAACGGATGGGGACTCACATTAGTCCTCCTGGAGGACGGAAGCCGTTCGGATCTGTTTGTCTCAGCTCCTTGCGAACCGCTGGTGATTAATAACGGTAATTTCCCCATGTTTTTCATTGATCCTGAGACGGATCAGCTACTGGTGAATGGTACAGGTCGTGAGATTCATCCGGATAATGTATATGAAAAGGTGGGTTTTGGCAAGGATGTGTTCAAGACTTGGCCAGGGATTCCTCCGAAATGGTCTGTTCCATATAGCTCGGTTTTTTGTTATAACCTTGACAAACTGCAATTTGATGCACCCCGGACCAGGGATTTTCCATCACAGCCTCCTGTTCTTGGAGAGAAAGAACAGAAGCTGCGCAGCGCAATCCTAAATCGTAACACACGCGAAGTAAAAAGTCTTATCGACGCCGGTGCCGATGTTAATGCTGTCGATCAGGCTGGTTTCAATGCGCTTTTTTATGCGGCCATGACTGATGATAAAAAGATAGCCAGAGTCTTGATTTATGCAGGAGCTGATGCGACTGTTCGCGATTATCACGGGCTTTTGCCTTATCATTATACATTTCTTAATCACGGAGATAACAGGTCGACGGGGATTTTCAGAACTGCATATCTAAAACAGATGAAAGAGAAATAGTCAGGCAATTTGATTGGATTTATAAAAACGATGAAGGAGTAGTCGAAGATTCGACAAGACTCCAAATCTTATTACCTTATTTAACTTCTGAGATTAAAGCAGAAAGTTTAAATAAATTTATAAAACATTACCAGGAAACGTTAATAAGGTAATAAGGTTGCTTTCAGGGGAGATAGCTTATTCTACTGAGGTTTGTTATAGAAAATCCGGTAGGCAAAGTCCTGCAACCATTGATTCATAAAATAATACCCAACAGGCCATGCAATTATTGTAGATATTATCATCAGAATTATTACTTCCTTCGACAGTATTTGAAAAATTTTAGGAACTGAAGCTCCAAATACTTTCCTTACTCCTATCTCTTTTGTTCTCTGCTCTGCCATAAAAGAAGCCAGCCCTAATAATCCCAGGCACCCGAATTCAATTTCTGTCAATACTATCGTGTTAAAAAATTATAGTAAGCATTCAAATTATATAGTTGTAATCAAAAGTTTTTTTGTCGCTTTAGCGTAAGCATAAATTTATAAAGATGAAAATTACTAATTTGACGATACTGCTGATGCGTTAAAAAAGCATCATGCTCATAAAAATAAAAAACCGAATCATGTATCTTGCATAAACCTTATTCAGATTGCTTCAAACCTTAGTAGCTAAAAATTCGACAACAGTCCGAACCTTATTACCTTATTTAATATTTTTTCATTTCCATTCAATAAAAAAATAAAACCGCCGGCAAATTAACCTGACCTCAGAATAATAATATATATGAAGCAAAACCAGGGATGGAGGGGCGCTTCAGAAAATCAATCGCCGAAAAATGGTTCAATCAGGATTTTGACATTTTTTTGAATACCTTAAATATCAGGAGCATTTCTGGTTTATTCAGTTACGATTACCCGCAATATTTCCTGATGCTTAATGGTTTTAATTTTTACAAAATACAATCCGGGGGCCAGGGAAGCTATATTCAGTTCTTTTGGTAAACTTTTAAGTTCTTTTTGCATGCGTATTTTGCCATCTATATCCAGTATTTTTATGGCCGTGGCTCTCCCCGGATTCCTTTTATTTTCAATTGTTATACTGCGACTTGCCGGATTGGGGAATAGGGAAAACCGGTGATCTTTACCTGTATTCCTGATATTTGAAGGGACACTGTCCTGCCGGGACAATAAGAATACCTGTGTGTTTTTGCCTGCCAGATTTCCGGATATGGGTTGCCAGTTAGAAAAACCACCATTGCTATTCAGTGAAAGGCTATCCAGGGTTGTTTGGGAAAGCAGCTCGGTAACTTTGTAGTTGTCCGCTGGTAAAGAGGAGACATTCAAAGACAGCGATGGTTGTATTTCCGTATCTCCCAGGTTGGAGAGTACAATTACAGCTTCATCCAGGTATATTCGGGCAAAGCTGAGCAGGCTATTGTTCGTATTGTCAACATTCAACAAGTATCCCCTGCGGAGGGGTGTGTTTTTATTTCGGGTATGGATTAGTCTCTGATAGTGATTCAACAATGAATTGTCATCATCCTGCATATCAGCCACATTATTCGTTGTATAATTGTTGCCAACTGATTGCCAGGGAGTATTTGTGGAAAATCCTGCATAAACACCATCTGTCCACTGCATGGGTCTTCTGATGTTTTCGTGTGCGCCTGTGCCGGTCATTCCAATTTCTTCCCCATAATAAATAAAAGGGACTCCGGGTAAAGTAAGGTAAATGGATGCTGCCAGTTTCATGTTTGCTGTGTTGGAACCTAGTTGGCTGAATATTCGGTCTATGTCGTGGTTGGTTAAAAAGGTTGCATACTGAAGTTTTGGATATCCTGCCTGGATTGTTTGAACCTGGTTTTCAATGCCTGATGCATCATTGCCTTGAACGCCGTTAATAATTGAACCTGCCAGATCAAATTCAAAACAAACATCAAGGCGGTCGTTTTGTACATATGGAAGGATAGAAGATGTATTAGACCATACTTCTCCTACTGTAAAGGCATCGGGGTTTATATTTTTATACAAAACATGAAAATCTTCCAGTAGCTGAAAAGTTTCGGGCGTATTTTCAAGCACTTCTCCATCCTCGTCAAGGTACTTGATGGCATCCAGACGAAATCCATCAACCCCTTTATTCAGCCAGTATTCCGCAGCATTGAACATTTCTGTTTTTACCGGTTCATGGCTATAGTTCAGGTCCGGCATCCCCGACCAGAACAGTCCGTAGTAGTAACTACCGTTTTTGTAATGCCAGACCTCCTGGCCCCAGGGTCCGTTAAAGCCGGGGTCTGTGTCAGACCAAATGAACCAGTCTCTGTAGTTGTTCTGGTTATTGGCAGACTGGGTGAACCAGGGGTGCTGATTGGAACAATGGTTCATCACGAAATCGATGATTACTTTAATACCTCTGTCATGTGCTTCGTCCAGTAATTGTTGAAAATCTGACATTGTTCCGTAGTCTGGTTCGGTAGCATAGTAATCCGTCACATCGTAACCATGATAAGAAGGCGATTCCATCATCGGCATGAGCCAGATACCCGTGATCCCTAAGTCATCATTTGTAGTAGGATCACCATCGTTTAAGTAATCAAGCTTTTCAATAATTCCCTGGAAATCTCCAATTCCATCTCCATCACTGTCATAAAAACTACGAACAAAAATTTCATAAAATACTGCATCGTTCCACCAGTAGGTATCATAATTGGTGAGGCCTGAATTCACAGTGCATGAATCGAAGTAATAGGTTGGCAGGGGAGGCATACCAACTTCTGCTTCGGTTTTCCTTACCCTTTTTCCTTCACCGTCATCTATAGTGCAGTCTTCAGGAGGCTTTTCAGAAGATAAATCTGTGTTGCCATTTACGTAAACATAATGGTAATTCCCCGGAGGCATCTGCAGTTCTGTTTTATAAATACTGTCACCGTCTGTGTCATACATCTGGTTTGATCCTGCGTTCCAGTTTCCTGTATAACCGGCTGCTTCCTGGAAGTCGCCCATAACATGTACCCCGTCGGTTGAAATATTTTCTTTGCTCATGTTTACAGAAAATTTTACAACGGAGTTACAGGAGTCAAACATCACCACAGGCAAAACTCTATCCCGGGTTCCCAACGTAACTTTTCTATTGTAATTTCCGGAACCATCATCAAAAGAGCAGGCAGGATCAGGTGTTTCAGGCTTATCGGACCAGGCATCACCATTGATAAATTTGTAATACCAGGTACCAGAAGGGGTAGAAACCGTTACTTCATATATATTATCATTATCAGAATCATTGAGTGCGATTGCAGCTGGATCCCAATCGGAAGAAAACCCTGCTTCCTGCTGGAAATCTCCGGCAATATGTACTCCATCTACAGAAATTGTTTCCTTACTCATGTCAACACGAAAGGTAAGGTTAACATTTTGGGCATTTATAAGAGGCAGGTTGACAATAAATAAAGTGATAAAAAGAACAAAACCAGCGGGAACATTTTTGAGGATAGCAGTCATATAATAATCCGTTTATTTTGAAGCGCTTAATTAGAATTTATACTTAAAATTAATAAAAAAGTTACTACAATTATTTTTAAACTTTGTTGACTGAATTCCTTACAGGATTCAGTTTTAAAAGAGTTATATATATCTTTGTAAACTACCAGGACAATATTATAAAAGTATAATTAAAAATTTGATTTACCTGACTAAGTTTTCTGTAAAACCAGCTGGGCATTAGTCTGTTTAAATCTTTAAGAGAAAGTGTAATTCTACTTTTATGAGATTTCTCAGGTTGAAATTCAGATAATAATTTTGTTAATTATAAGGGAGAAGGTATTGAGTTCGTTTTTTTAATGTAAGGAGGAGCGTTATGAAAATATTACTTATTGCAGTAAGACCTAAGCATAGTTCTTACGGATTGTTTAGCATTGCACCCCTGGGATTGATTTATCCCGGGACTATTTTGAAAAATCAGGGACATGAAGTGACCGTCTTTGATGAAGCCAGAACAAGTGTGTTTAATGAAAAGAAAGCAAAATTAAGACCTGAATTGTTGAATTCGGATTTTATAGGGATTTCAGTTATATCTCCTTGTGCGAACAGAGCGTTACATTTGTTAAAGACAATCAGGGAGCAGGCACCGAAAATTCGTACAGCCGTTGGAGGACCTCATGTGCTTGCGGAAGAACAGGCAGAGGAGTTTGCCCAATACGCGCATATAGTAGTTCAGAAAGAAGCTGAAAATATCATAGAGGATATAGTAAAAGGGAATCTATCAGGAGTTGTTGAAGGAAGTATGGTAAAAAACCTTGATGAACTACCTGTTCCGGATTTTAATTTGCTCCATTATTCAAAAAGAAAATTCCTTGACTTTTTTAAACTTACTCCCATTTCAACAGCACGTGGTTGTCCGAGGAATTGTGAGTTTTGTGCTGTTAGTA
>CAZWHH010000036.1:0-2553 GCA_964633615.1 uncultured Bacteroidales bacterium
TCCTTAAAATATCGGCCTTTTTCAAAGGATCCATTGGCCAGTTTATTCCCGGATTCAAGTTCATTTAATCGCTTCCTGTATGGAATATCTAAAGGATTATTGCTTGTCCATACTCCTTTTTTCAGAGGTGATTTTTCTTCCTTAATGCAGCCAGCAATAATAAAAATCAGGATCAAAAAGAGTTTAAAATACAATTTCATTCGTATAGAGTTTTATTATTAATTTGATATTATGAGACTGATACCTTCCAAAGTCTATATTCTTTTGCTATCTCTGCCATGTAAACCTCATGCTTTATCCATTGTTTTTGTCAGGATGATACAGATCAGGGTTTCATTATATTATATTAAATTTCCCGATAATTAAGCCCTGTTGTTACAACTATAGCGCTAATAAAATCAGAAAAATGCAATTTATAAAGAATCAACACTAAGTTTCGGTAAAGATATAATTACAAAGTTAACATTTCTAAAAATGGAATGATAATTTTAGTTAATGTATTTATTAGTTGTAATCTTAATTAATTGTATATGAACTACGAAGGAGCTTGTTTGCCAAACTTTAGAAACCATTTCGTTGGCCACTTACTTATTTTATCAGGGCCGCAATTGGTTAGATATGATATCCACAAATTGATGTGACTGGAAAGCAAAGCCGCCGGGAAAGATATTATCCGGCGGCTAAAAATTATATCGTTGAGTAGAGCAACTTATAAAAAATCCTCAAAATACCGGGTGACTTTTTTCATAAGATGAATTCGGTCCTTTCCGCGGACATTATGGGGGTGCCGGGGGTATACAAAATAGTCCAGCTGAATATTATTTTTCACACACTCTCTGATAAAGCTTAAGCTATGCTGCCAGACAACAACATCATCAATGGCACCATTGACAATCATTAATTTCCCCTCCAAATTATTCACATAGTTTTTAAGATTGGCATTTTCATATCCTTCCGGATTTTCCTGCGGGGTATCCATATATCTTTCTCCATACATGATCTCATAATATTTCCAATCGATGACGGGACCACCTGCTACACCTACCTTGAATGCCCCAGGTTTCTTAAGCATCATAGAGGTAGTCATAAACCCTCCATAACTCCACCCGTGTACTCCTATCCTATTTTCATCAACATAACCGCTGTTTTTAAGCAACTCCACTCCTTTCATCTGATCAACCAGTTCTTTTTTGCCCAGGTTCCTGTGTATTATATTTTCGAATTCCAGTCCGCGATTTGCACTCCCCCTATTATCGAGGGTAAGCATCACGTAACCTTTTTGAGCCATATAAAGCTGCCACATCCGGGCGCTTCCCAGCCATGAATTATTGACCAATTGTGCATGCGGACCCCCATAAACATAAATGACAGCAGGATATTTTTTATCCGGATTAAAATTAGTTGGTTTAATGAGCCTGTAATAGAGGTTCGTCCCATCTTCAGCCTTTAAAGAGGAAACAATAATCTCACCCAGTTTGTAATCTTCAAGAGGGTTATCTGCAGTTAATAAATGTTTTACTTCTTTGCCTTTATTGTTAATAATATTAACCTTCCGTGGGATATTTTTCGAAGAAAAAGTATTAATAAAATATTTCCCGTCCCTGTCCATATTCACATTATGTACTCCCGGTTCGGATGTTAATTTGGTTAACCGCGTGGTTTTTATATTTAGTTTGTAAGCATGTCTCTCTAATGGGGTTTCTTTCGTTGCTGTAATGAAGATATGCTGGTTTTTTTTATCAAAACCCAAAAACTGAGTGACTTCCCATTTGCCCTGGGTAATTTGACTAATTTCTTCCCCTCGTGTGTTATATAAATAGAGGTGATTGTATCCATCCCGCCTGCTTTGCCAGATAAACTGGTCATTTGAACCCGGGATAAACTTCACAGGATGCAAAGGTTCTACATATTTAGCATGTTTTTCCTCGAACAATGTGTTCATCAGTTTGCCGGTCGAGGCATCAAACTGCTGTAATTTCATGTGGTCTTGTCCCCTGTTTAGTTCCGCCAGATAGATTTTATTCCCCGAAGGACCCCAGGCTATATTTGTTAAATATTTTTCTTTTGGTTCACCCGTATCGAGAAAAGAAACATTGCCTTTTTCAAGATTATACACCCCTACTTTTACATGATGACTTTTCATTCCTGCCATTGGATATTTAATATTCTTCAGCGAAGCGATTCTTGTGGTTACGTCCACAAGGGGATAATCTGTAACCATAGATTCATCTTTTTGGTAAAAAGCGAGTTTGTCTTCATCCGGCGACCAAAAAATACCTTTATTAATACCAAACTCTCTTCTGTGTACTTCCTGTCCACTGATTATATCTCCATTCTCTTCATTAGTTATCTGAATGTGTTTATTACCGTCATATAAAAACAGGTTGTTATTGATGGTATATGCATATTGCTCATAGGAATCAGAAAACTCAATATTCTCCGCATTGGCAGGTATAGCAATCGTTTTAACCAGCAAATTTTTGAAGGGGTTGATCTTAAAGAAGTTGTTTTTAATTCTGATTTGAAATATTTCAGGTGACAACCACTGAATCC
>CAZWHH010000036.1:2653-11820 GCA_964633615.1 uncultured Bacteroidales bacterium
ATTTATATAGGAATAGCTATTTATATTGGCTTCAGATATAAAAACAGGGCCGGTAAAAGTTTGTCTGATTTCTTCCTTGGAGGCCGAAAACTTCCCTGGTATATAGCAGGTATTTCGATGGTTGCCACAACATTTGCGGCCGATACTCCCCTGGCTGTTACTGAAATGGTAAACAATCATGGTATTTCCGGGAACTGGCTTTGGTGGAATATGCTTATTGGAGGGATGCTGACAACCTTCTTTTTTGCCAATCTCTGGAGAAGAGCCAATGTTCTGACGGAGCTTGAATTTATTGAATTACGATACAGCGGAAAAGCGGCTGCCTTTTTAAGAGGATTCAAATCCATTTACCTTGGTTTGTTTTTAAATACCCTGATTATAAGCTGGGTTAATTTAGCTCTTATAACCATTTTACAGGTTTTTTTTGATATCCCCGACCACCAGATTATATGGTTTGTAGCTGGAGCAATGATTATTGCATCGTTTTATTCAACTCTTTCAGGCCTGCTGGGAGTTGCAATTACCGATGCAATACAGTTTGTTATTGCCATGACAGGATCGATTGTGCTGGCTGTAATTGTTTTGTCAAGCGAGCAAATTGGAGGAATTGGAGGTTTAAAAGCACAGGTACCGGATTGGGCATTTGATTTTTTCCCTGAGATTGGGGAAAAACCTGGTGATGTAGCTTCAACGCTTACTATTAGCATTGGTGCCTTTCTGGCATATATTGGCGTTCAATGGTGGGCTAGCTGGTATCCTGGTGCTGAACCAGGAGGTGGAGGCTACGTAGCACAACGAATGATGAGTACAAAAAATGAAGAACATGCCACATGGGCCACACTTTTCTTTCAGGTAGCTCATTATGCGATTCGTCCATGGCCCTGGATCCTTGTTGCCCTTGCAACCATTGTTTTGTATCCTGAACTGGGTGCAGGCGAAGAAAGGTTGGGGTACGCGATGGCGATTAAAGATTTTTTGCCCCCGGGATTAACCGGCCTCCTTTTGGTAGCACTACTGGCAGCATATATGAGTACTATCTCCACACAATTAAACTGGGGTGCCAGTTTTATAGTTAATGACCTCTACAAAAGATTTCTTCGAAAATCAAGCCTTAAAACCAATGAAAAACATTATGTATTAGCCGGGCGCATAATCACTTTATTAATTATGGTCCTTGCCTTATACGCTACAACAATTGTTGAATCGATCACACAAGTATGGAAGTTTTTACTTGAATGTGGCGCGGGTTTAGGACTGGTATTAATTTTAAGATGGTACTGGCAGCGTATCAATGCATGGAGCGAAATAGCAGCCACTATTATTCCTTTTATCGTTTTTGGCATTGTTAAATTGGGAATGAAAATTGAATTTCCTGATAGTTTTTTTATTACTGTGGGAGTAACAACTGTTGGGTGGTTAGTTATTACATTCGTTACCCCCAGGACCCATATTCAAACTTTAGAAAATTTCTATAAACGGGTACATCCCCCTGGTTTTTGGAATGTAGACAAGGTAAAAGCAGCTCAGAATAATAAAAATATACCCAATTTATTGATTGCATGGGTTACTTCCATCATTTTTACCTACTCCATATTATTTTTCACAGGAAAGGCCCTGTTTCATGAATGGGAAACAGCTTCGGTATGGGCTGTATCCGCAATAGCAGCCTTTATTATTTTCAAACTGAATCTTAAGAAAATAATGTAACTTAAATATGAATGTTCTTTAATCTTTGAATATTCAAGTATTTTTTTTTAATTAGCAGATAAATATTTACACTCAATGAAGAAGAAAGTATTTGAACAACTTTTAATTATTACTTTGATTATTTTAATGGCCTTCTTGCTTTCCTGTAAAAAGGATCAAAAGAAAAATAAGCAGGACTCACAGGTAGAGAAAGAAAAGATTGATAAATCTACTGTTATTCTCAAATACAATGAATCTCTTTTTACCATTCCTTCACCCTATCAGGCTACTTATACCATAAAAGAAAATAATATTAAGTTTAATGAGGAATTACTTAATCCTGAAGAAAACTATAAAAGCTACACCACAAATTTTAAACAAGCATTAAATATTGGGGTTTATGGAACTGATCTTGGGTATTTAACCATATACAATCAAAACACATCCACCATTTCTTATTTCAATATTGTAAAAAAAATCTCTGAGGAGCTTGGATTACACCAGGCTTTGTCAAGCAAACAATTGAAAGAAACAGAGGCCAAAATAGAACAACAAGACTCTTTACTTTTCTTTTTAACAAATACTTACAGACATTTCGATTCCTATTTAAAAGAAAACAATCGAAAAGAAATTGGAGCTTTGATTATTGCAGGTGGCTGGATTGAAAGTCTGTATATATTGTCTCAAACCATAAAAGATAACCCCACGAGACAATTAATTAACAGACTGGGAGAGCAAAAACAACCCCTGAATAATTTAATCGAACTTCTTTCTTTTTATTACTATGAGTCCCAAAATTACACCCAACTAATCGATTCATTGGTTGATCTGGCTTATGCTTACGATGGAATTATTTATAATTATTACTATGAAGAACCCGAAGTATATCCAGAAAAACAATTGACTATTATAAAAAGTCGATCAAACGTGGTTCTATCAGAATATCATTTGAGAAATATAGCAAAAAAAATAGAAAATATAAGAAATAAAATAATCAACTGATGATCAGACACTTTCAAATACTCTTCTGGATATTTATTATGTTGAGCTTTAGTTTGGAGGGCCAGGAAAAAACATATAATAATTCATTGAATAATTGTGAAAACTTACTAAATGACGGGTATATTTCTGACGGACAAGTCTATTTGGCTAATTTCAATTCAAATAATAATGCCGAGTTTCACACCACTTTTTATGGTGGGAGTATGTATCGAATAATTGCCTGCAGTGATATAAAAGATCACAAACTTATCATAAATATTTTCGATACTGAAAAAAATCTTTTATATTCGAATATTAATTATGATTATATTCCATTTTGGAATTTTTCTTTTACCTCAACTGTAGAATGTGTTATTGTGATTAAGGTTGATGCTAAAGAAACAATAAAGAAGCCGGTTAAATTGTTAATTGGTTTTAAAGAGAAAGAACATAGTAAAAGAAAACCTTAATAAAAGCATAAATGAGTGAGCCGATATTAAAAGCTTTGATGCAACTGTTTGCGATTATTGCTCACCCTACGAGTAGTGCCGGTGAAAGACGAAAAATAGTTGAATATTTTTTAAACAGGCAAATCAATAAAGAAGCTACCAAGCAATATTTAGATGTATTTGACGAATATTATGCCATCCACCTTGAGAAATTAAAAGAAAAAAGCAAAAGGAAGAAACGCACCTCTTCGAGCTCTGTAAGAGTTCTTAAGATCTGCACAGAAATCAATGAGGAATTAACGCAAAAGCAAAAAAATGTGGTGCTTTTCAGGCTCTTAGAATTCATTAAATCAGGAGGAGAAGTCACAGAACAAGAAATGGCATTTGTAACAACAGTTGCAGATACTTTTAACATTCCACAGGAAGAATTTAAACTTATTAAAGAATTTGTTTTACAACCTTTTGAGGAGTTGACCCCTTCGAAGGAAATGTTAATTATTGACAGCAATAAGGAATTTTCTGATCCCCAGATTAAACATATTTATTCCCCAAAACTACATGGAGAGTTGCGGATTATCGAGGTACAATCTACCTCCATGTATTTTGCACGTTATATTGGCAAAAGTGAAATATACCTGAATGGTCAATTGCTTGAGCAAGATAAAGTGTATGTACTCAATGTAGGAGCTTCCATCAGAAGTTCTAAAATTCAACCCATCTACTATGGAGACATCATCAGCCGGTTCAATATAGAAAGAATAGAATCTCGCATCACTTTTGAAGCAAAAGACATTCATTATCAGTTCCGAAGTGGCGATATTGGCATCTATCCAATGAGTTTCAGTGAGGAATCCGGAAAAATGGTTGGCATAATGGGAGCGAGCGGTGCAGGTAAATCTACTCTTCTGAATGTTTTGAACGGGAGCTATACACCCAGTAGTGGTGAAATACTTATAAACGGAATTAATCTCCATAAAGAAAAAGAAAAAATTGAAGGTCTGGTGGGTTATGTATCCCAGGACGACCTGCTAATTGAAGAGCTAACCGTATTCCAGAATCTATACTATAATGCCAAATTATGTTTTGCCAACTATACAAAAGAAGAACTCGAACAAACAGTCAATAATACCCTGGAAGATCTTGGATTGTATGATATAAAGAATATGGTTGTGGGGAATCCTCTTAATAAAAAGATCAGCGGAGGACAAAGGAAACGCTTGAATATTGCCCTTGAGTTGATCAGAGAGCCGGCAGTTCTCTTTCTTGATGAACCTACAAGTGGATTATCGTCACGGGATTCTGAAAATATTCTGGACTTACTTAAGGAGTTAACCCTGAAAGGAAAATTGGTGTTTGCAGTTATTCATCAACCCTCCTCTGAGATTTTTAAAATGTTTGATAAATTGCTTCTGCTCGACCAGGGTGGTTATCTGATTTACGAGGGAGAACCTATTGAGTCTCTTATTTATTTTAAATCCAGCATTCAACATGCCAATTGGAACGAAAGTGAATGTCCCGTTTGTGGAAATGTCAATCCTGAACAATTATTCAACATCATAGAGACAAAAGTTCTGGATGAATATGGCAACTTTACAAATAACCGGAAAATATCTCCCTATGAATGGAAAAACAAGTTTGAGCAATCCTCAATAAAAAAACAGCAGGGAAATATTAAGAAGGCGAATGAGTTACCAGAAATTCATTTCAAAACGCCTAATAAAATCCGCCAGTTTTTAATTTTCACCACAAGAGATGTACTTTCCAAATTAGCCAACTCACAGTATTTGTTTATTAATTTTCTGGAGGCTCCATTGCTGGCCTTTATTTTATCTTATATTGTAAAATATTATAATATTAACAGTGAGTATGGGTACAATCTGGCTGAAAACAGCAATTTGCCGGTTTATATCTTTATGTCGGTTATTGTTGCATTATTTATTGGTTTGACGGTTAGTGCGGAAGAAATAATAAAGGATCGAAAAATTCTTAAAAGAGAAACTTTCCTTAATTTAAGCTGGAATAGCTACCTTTTCTCTAAGATAGCTGTCTTGTTCACTTTATCTGCCATTCAGGCCCTGTTGTTTGTCATCGTGGGCAATTCGATCATGGAAATTAAAGGAATGTATTTTCAATACTGGCTTGTTCTTTTCAGCATCTGGTGTTCTTCAAATTTAATGGGCCTCATTATTTCTGATAGTTTTAAGACAGCCATTACTATTTATATCCTTATTCCTTTCCTGATTATTCCACAGCTTATTCTTAGCGGAATTATCGTCCAATATGAGAAACTCAATCCCAAAATATCGAATCCTAAAAGCATTCCCTTCTACGGTGAAATTATGACAGCCAGATGGGCTTATGAGGCATTGGCTGTTTATGAGTTCAAAAATAATGAATATGAGGAAGACTTCTACATGTATGATAAGGCAATGAGTAAAGCCGACTATAAAAAAAATTACTGGATTCCAACCTTACAAAACAAGATCTCTTTCTGCAGGAGAAACCTTGATGAGCAGAATAAAAAAGAAGAAGTTGATTCCAATTTTGAATTGATCCGGAATGAAATAAAAGACGAAGTGAAAACCAAATCGGGTGAAATTATTAGCTTTAAAGATATTGATAAGCTTTATGCCGATAAAATCGATGAAGAGATATTGAATGAATTGAATGATTATTTAACAATATTGAAAAGGTACTATATAAAACTTTATAATAAAGCAAACAGCAAAAAAGATAACTTAATTTCCAAATTTCAATCGACCCCGGAAAAAAGTAAGGAATTTCTAAGAAGGAAACGGAACCATCACAATGAAAAGCTGGAAGATTTTGTTACAAATTCAAATGAAATAAACAGGATAATTGAATATAAGGGAGAACTAATTCAAAAGATTGATCCAATTTTCAATGATCCTGAATCTGAATTTTTAAAGGCGCATTTTTATGCGCCCCGAAAACAAATATTTGGTGTTTATTATGATACCTTTAATGTGAATGTGGCAGTAATATGGTTTGTATGCCTGGTTTTTTATGGAATCCTTTATTTCAGGCTACTGAAGAAGGCTCTTATCTATTTGGAAAACAAACAATTCATAAAAAAAAGGAAAATAAGTAAATAAGCAAAATATTTTTTTGATTACTATTCAACTATTTCGATCATCTTGAAAGGTACACGGATAATTGATTCATAATCTTCTCCTGCTTCCAGCATATCTTCATCATCTTCTTCATAGTACCAGTTAATGATTATTTCATTTCTGGCTTTTTTCAGAGATTCCAGCTTTTTAAATATGTCCAGGATACATTTAGAAGAACTTGTATTAAAGTATTCTAATTGTACATTCACCGTTGTTTTTTTCTGTGGATTTTTGGCATATTCATCCAACCATTCCACAATAGGTCGGTAAAATTCAATTGAGTTTTCAGGTATAGATCTGCCTTTTATCTCAATAACTCCAGTATCCGGATTTAAATTTACTGTTGGGGTTTTTGAAGTTCCTTCGATAGATATTGATTCCATATTACATTATATTTTTTCGTTGTTAAACGTAAACATCCAGGTTGAAAAATGAAAATTCATTGTTATATTCTTTAAAATTATATTCAATACGTCCATTGGTTCTTTTTGCCATGTCAATTAATCCTAATCCCCCTCCCCCTTTTTTTGAAAATTCCTGATTGTTCAGGATATATTTATAAAGTTCTTTAAGTTCTTCTTTGGTCATTGATTTGATCTTATCTAATCTTTCTTTAAGTCCTTCTACTTTATTGTTTCTAATAAAATTACCTGTTGAAACTTTATAATAATCATCTACTACTGAAATTACAAAAATCCCAAAATGAACATCAAAAGTACCATTATAGGAATCGGGCAAATCATCAATATGGTGATAAAGATTCTGAAGGCTTTCAACTAATACATTATAGAGTTTCTTTTTACTGCTTTTTTTAATAACAAGGTCTTCCAGCTTGGCATCAATTACTTCAAGCACATTGGTAATTAAATCAGAAGATATATTCCCTTTGTAAGCGAGAATTACATCGCCTAAATTCATTTGAGTATAACAATCATTTACACTAAAATTCATACAAATTGATAATTAACACCATTTTTGCGTGAAGACCCTAAACAAAAATATAAATTTATTATAAACAAATTAATTCTTATCATTATTTTTCATCAAGTAATTGATAAATATACATACAAAATTAAAGTTAAACAAGTTTTCTTTGTCGTAAACTACCACTAAAAATAGGATAACAGTAAAACAGACATTTCAATGGCCCATTAAATAAGTTGTATTTTTCTGTTGGGCGAAGGCCAATTTGTTTCATTGCTTCCTTGTTATAACTAAAAATCCAAACCTGGTAACCATTATATTTTTTCTTTAGTATGTCTCCTATTTCTTTATAAAACAGCTCAATATCCTGTTTTTTCATTTTTTTATCATAGGGTGGATTCATAATCACCATTCCATTTAAATTTTTTGGTGGATCAAAATTCTCCAGAGATTGAACAGCGAAATCAATATTTTGTTTATGAAAGGCATTTTTGGCATTTATTTCCGATATATCAACCGCCTTTTCTGATATATCTCTACCAAGAATATCAGCTGATGAATAGACTTCACTGTTGGCCTCACTTAATAAACTATCCCATATCTTTTGATCATAGGACTTCCATCGTTGAAAACCAAATTCCTTTCTATAGATTCCAGGGGGGATTTTATTGGAGATTAAATTTGCTTCAATGGGTAAAGTCCCGGAACCACACATAGGATCCACAAGGGTTTGTGTATTGTTCCATCCGGATAATTTTATCAAACCGGCGGCCAGTACTTCATTTAATGGAGCTTTTACATTTTTGAGTTTATATCCGCGCTTGTGCAAGGAATCACCGGAACTATCCAGCGATATATTACATTGATTATTAGTTATGTGCAGGTTAATAACATAATCAGGTCTCTCTTTATTAACTGACGGGCGTTTATTAAACTTTTTAAAAAAACGGTCTGCAATGGCATCTTTTAAGCGAAGTGCTGCATAGTGAGAGTGAGGGAAAGACTTGGAAAAGACGACTCCGTCAATAAAAAAAGTATCATCAGGTCCCAAAAATTTTTCCCAGCTCAATTGAACAGCTGCAGA
Organism: uncultured Bacteroidales bacterium; assembly: GCA_964633615.1. Lineage (GTDB taxonomy): Bacteria > Bacteroidota > Bacteroidia > Bacteroidales > UBA12077 > JAGXLC01. Next base: position 10,912 of record CAZWHH010000036.1, read on the forward strand.
ATACAAATCGTCATAATTATCTGCTCTGAATTTAAATACAGGAACAATTATTCTGAGAGCGGTTCTTAAATAAAGGTTTGCTTTATATAAGAGTTTTTTGTCTCCGTCAAATTTAACTGCCCGATTGAGAAATTGGATGTTTTCACCACCAATTGATTCAATTTCTTTGGCCAGTACCTTTTCTAGTCCGTAAAAGGTTTTGGCTATAATTGTTTGTTTTATCATCTGTATTTTTCTTTTTTGCGTGGGTCTATTTCAAATATTTCCAATTCTTCTATTTTATCTCCTTTAATAATAAATCTGAGTGCGGTTCGCACCTGATGGAGTCCTTGTTTGCCCGCTGCCCCCGGGTTGAGATGCATTAATTTTAAATTTTGGTCATATTGTACTTTCAAAATATGGGAATGTCCACAAATAAAAAGATTGGGTGGCTTTTCTTTAAGTTCTGTCAAAATACCCGGACTGTATTTTCCTGGATACCCTCCGATATGTGTCATAAACACGTTACTCTGCTCTATAGTAAAAAACAATTTTTCCGGGAAACTATTTCTAATCGATGAATCATCGATATTCCCATGAACAGCCCTGAGGGGTTTAATCGTCCTGAGATTCTCTATAATATTCATTGAGCCGATATCACCGGCATGCCATATTTCATCGACAGGATTGAAAAAATCAAGCATTTTTTGGTCAATATAACCGTGTGTGTCTGATAATAACCCTATGCGTTGCATGACATTGTTTTTTATACAACAATCTGTAAATTTGTCAAAAATAATGAAAACTTATGCAATTATTTTATGTTCCCGAATTAGAAACTGATAAATATACATTATCCTTTGAGGAATCAAAACACTGTATCAAAGTTTTAAGAATGAAGAAGGGTGATTTTCTTTATTTAACTGATGG
>CAZWHH010000037.1:0-11736 GCA_964633615.1 uncultured Bacteroidales bacterium
CAATTTCATCACCTGTTAGTCCGATTCGCACCTCCAGGCAGTTGGTACAATCGGAGGCCTGTTCATTGGTGCAGGGTTTGTTTTCATATAATTTGTAATTATTCCGGTACATTCCAGGCGTTACGTTAGGCATGATCACATTCGCTCCTACTTTTAGGGCTTTTTCTCTTCCCAGGGGATCAATGGCCTGCAAAGCCGTGGCAGCAGCAATATTAATATCTTTCATCATTATACGTAAGATAGCGATCATCTTAAGCGTCAGCTGGAATCTTTCTCCTAAAGTAAGCAGCTGTTCTCGATATTTATAGAGGGGTGTGTCATGATGTTCAATATAAGGACCCATCCCCACCATATCTATATCAAAATTACGCATGAAAAGCAGGTCATCTGCCAGGTCTTTTAAGGACTGAAAAGGGAGGCCTATCATAACGCCTGTTCCCGTTTGATAACCTGTTTTTTGCAAAGTTTTTAAACTGTCCAGCCTGTTCTGATAATTGTGTCTTAAATCTTTGGGATGAATTTTATTGTATAGTTCAGAATTGGAAGATTCTATACGCAGGAGATAACGGTGTGCCCCATGATCTAACCATTCTTTGAATACTTCTTCTGTCTGTTCTCCAAAAGAGAGTGTGACACCCAGTTCATGATTGGTTGCTTCATGAATTTTATCCAGCAATTGTGTAATCCGTTTTGTAAAAGCCGGGGTAGATAATTCCCCGCCCTGAAGAACAATGGATCCGTATTTATTTTCATAAGAAAAGCGCGCCGCATCTATTATCTCTTCATCGGTGAGATTGTATCTTTCCACATGCTGATTCGCTTTTCTTATGCCACAATAATAACAGTTCTTACTGCAAATATTTGAGAATTCTACCAGCCCACGGTAGTATACTTTCCGGCCGACATAAGTTGATTTAACCTCTGCAGCTTTTTCGAAAAGTTTTTGTTTTTCACTTTCCTCTGATTGAAGCAGAGATAGTATATCTTTTTGAGTTAATTCCCCTTTTTCTAAGATGTTACTGATGTTATTCATAGATAATGGCTCTCAGGTTATTAACGTAAATTTAAAATGGATTGTTCAGAAAAAATAAAAATTGTCAAATTCATTTTCTATTTTATCAATCATCAAAATAAAAAGCCCGGCTTTTTTTGCCGGGCTGAGGGTGGAAGATGGGATTTGAACCCACGCCCCCTGGAACCACAATCCAGTGCTCTAACCAACTGAGCTACATCCACCATTTTAGTGGGGCAAAGATAAGATATTCTTTTAAACATCGCCAAAAAAATACTGAAATTTTTTTATGAATGGATGTATCTTACTTACTTGATTGTTAATAAAAATTTACTAATTTTGGAACCCTGTGATTTTAGCCTGTATTGTTCATAAATTATATGAATTAAATGCAGGATAACCCAGACTTAGATGAACTTAAATGTTAAAAAAATTAAGGGAATCTTGGTCGCTGTCGGAGACAGGAATAATTCAATTATTCGGGTTAGGATAGTTTTAATTTTTGTAATTCACTAAATATTAATTCATAAAACCCAATCAGGAATATGAAAACTTATCAAACGAACCAGATTAGGAATATTGTCATGCTTGGCAACGCGAGTAGTGGAAAGACTACTATGTGCGAAGAAATTTTACTTCAGGGCGGAGTTATAGAACGAAAAGGATCCGTCGAGAGCAAGAATACTGTATCGGATTACAACGAAGTAGAACAAGATAACCAGAATTCTATTTATTCCTCTTTACTTTATACAGAATTTAAAGATCACAAGATTAATATAATTGATACTCCCGGCTCGGATGAATTTATAGGACAGGTAGTATCAGGCTTCAATGTGATTGATTCAGGTTTGATGGTGATTAATGCACAGAATGGAATGGAAGTGGGAACAGAGATACACAATCGCTATTGTGATAAGCATAATGTTCCTTTTGTTGTTGTAATGAATCAGTTAGATCATGAAAAGGCCAATTTTGAAAAATCTTTTGAGTCTCTTAAGCAATCTTTCGGGGGGAAAGCTGTTGTTGTTCAATATCCCGTGAATGTCGGTGAAGAATTTGATTCCATTGTGGATGTACTCACCATGAAGATGTATAAGAAGGACAAGAGCAGTAAAAAAGCAGAGGTGCTTGATATTCCTGATGACCAAAAATCACAGGCCGATGAATATCATAATGCATTAGTGGAAGCTGCTGCTGAAAACGATGAGAGTTTGATGGAATTGTTTTTTGAAAAAGAGAGTCTTACGGAAGAGGAAATGCGAAAAGGAATAAAAAAAGGGATTATAGATCGGGGAATGTTTCCTGTATTCTGTGCATCTTCCGAGACAGGTCTTGGCATAAACCGGTTAATGGATTTTATTGTCAACACATTGCCTAATCCTTCCGAAAGACCAGCCCCAAAAACGGTTGACGGGAAAGAGGTGGAGATTAAAGTGGATGGAAATCCATCCCTGTTCTTTTTCAAAACTTTTAACGAAACACACATTGGTGACATTAACTATTTTAAAGTAATGTCAGGAGCTATTGAGGAAGGGATGGATCTGGTTAATGCTACGACACAAAGCAAAGAGCGATTAACTCAAATTTATGTTACAGCCGGCAAGAAGAGAGAAAAAGTAAATAAAATGGTAGCAGGTGATATAGGTGCAGCTGTAAAACTGAAAGATACCAAGATCAACCATACCTTAAATGGGAATAAAGCTGATTATGTATTTCCATCTATTGAGTTTCCTGAGCCGAAATATCGAACAGCCATCAAAGTACTGAATGAATCAGATGAAGAGAAGATGGGTGAGGAACTGACCAGAATGCAACAGATCGACCCAACCATTGAAGTAGAATACTCAAAAGAGCTGAAGCAGATTATTCTTTACGGACAGGGTGAGCACCAGCTTAATATTCTTAAATGGCATCTGGATAACATTGCCAAGATAGAGACAGAGTTCATTAAACCAAAGATTCCTTACAGAGAAACAATTACCAAAGTAGCCCAGGCTTCTTATCGACATAAAAAACAATCCGGGGGAGCCGGACAATTTGGAGAAGTGTACCTGGTTATAGAGCCACATGATGATAATGCACCGGATCCCAAAAATTATAAAGTAAATGGAATGGACATCTCTTTAAATGTTAGAGATAAGCAGGAGCATGAACTGGATTGGGGTGGTAAACTGGTATTTTATAACTGTATTGTGGGGGGCGCTATTGATGCCAAATTTATGCCTGCAATACTCAAAGGTTTAATGGAAAAAATGGAAAACGGTCCGCTTACAGGGTCTTACGCTCGTGATATTAGAGTGGCCGTGTATGATGGTAAGATGCACCCCGTTGATTCCAACGAGATCTCTTTTAAACTTGCCGGAAGACACGCCTTTGAGCAGGCATTTAAAGATGCCAAGCCTAAAATTATGGAGCCTGTATATTATGTTGAGGTGCTGGTTCCAAGTGACAGGATGGGTGATGTGATGAGTGACCTGCAGGGAAGAAGAGCTATGGTAGAAGGAATGGACAGTGACAAAGGGTTTGAGAAGATCAGGGCCAAGGTACCTTTGGCTGAAATGCATAAATATTCCACCTCACTTGGTTCGCTAACAGGTGGACGTGCCACTTATACCATGAAATTTTCAGAATATAAGCAGGTACCTCCTGAAATTCAGGAACAATTAATAAAAGAGTTTCAGGCTGAAAAAGACGAAGAATAATTCAAGTCCACAGTAAGAAATTATATTTCAAAAAAGGCTGTCTTCTAATTAGATAGCCTTTTTTCTTTTTTTAGATGGGTGACAGCTTGCGTTCACAAATCTTATATTAGATGATCAGATATGATTTTACCTGTAGAGATAAAGGAATCCTGTATTTTGCTTGCCACTGTGTTTGACATGGTCATATCCCATTCCGGTGATAATATAAACATAAATTCCTTCAGCGGCATCGCGATTTCCATTTTTTACTTTACCGTTCCATCCTTCCCAATCTTCCGGTTTACCCCGGTATTGATAAACCAATTCTCCGGCACGGTTTACAATAGTGATCTCAATTTCTTTCATAGAAACGATTCCTCTTCCTGAATTTCCGGATATATTATTTTCTTTAGGCAGAACGAAATAATCATTTTTCCCGTCTCCATTGGGGGTAAATACATTGGGAATTTTAGTTGTATCTATCAAGGAAGAATCTGCCTTGATGTATCTGAAAGTTTTTTCATCAGAGCATTCATATACGTTACTTGAAATAAGCTTAACACGGTACTTGCCAGGTCTGTAGGCAGGGACTTCCCCGGTTCCGGGATTTTCTGACTCTGACTCCCATAAAACAGAATCTTTTTGCTCCTCAGTCGCTTCCGTAATAAAAAGATCTTTTGTCAATCCGGATTCTTCCTGTCTCGCGATTAATGAAGAATCATTATAGCCAATCCATTGATATTGAGTGGCATTTTTTGAATCATTTTCAAAGCTTACCTGTAACATGGCTTCATTGACTTCATCCTGTCTATATTCTTCACTAGTACCATCATCAAGAATTTTAGAAACATTAAATTCTGCTTTTATTCCTTTGGCAAGCACATTTTCTATGGTATCACCACGGCTGTTTCCAAATTCATTTTCTACTGTCAGGTAATAATCAGAATCTTCAAAGGGCATATTTACTTCAAATTCATTGGCTTGTCCTATTTTACCCACAAAAATATTCCCAAAATTATAAAGCGTTTGATCGTCAAAAATATCAACCTGGGCACTTGCTTCCCATGTTACATGCCTGTTATTATAGATGGTATACGGAATGGCTGGGGTTGATCTGTAATCATAATATTTGTAGTTGGGTAAATTAAAGCTTTGAACTGCCAGCCATAGTCTGGTGCATGTATTGTTTTCTTCCCAGATTTCTCCAAAATCAGGGAAGGTATCAGAAATAACCCAGGCGGTGTATAATTCCAAACTATCCTCGTCATTGAGCACTTCTGCTCTTAACCCTTCAATTGCACTATTCAAATATCCCTGGCTATAAAGGGAATCAAGCCAGATGGCTGAAAAACTGGTATCGCGATGTGTGAAAAGAGAATCGAATGTTTCGGTAGTTTTATTGTACCGTTTCCAGGTAAAAGTTGAAGTATCCAGTGTACTGTGTTCTGCATTTAAAATTTTGTCAGGATTATCAGAATAAAAGACAAACAGGGTATCTTCCCCGTATTCAGTTTTATCTGTATAATCGTAATAAGCAAAGGGCACATATATTTGAGTAAAGGCTTGTATAGTCAGGAAAATAATTATAATCAAAAAGAAGATTTTTTTCATGAGCGCTTCAATCTATTGTATTCATATTAATTTTCATTGCAATAATAAAAATTATCCAATAAAAACGTTTATTTAATAGAACAAAAGATTTAAAAAAATATTTTGTGGGCCAGTTATAAATCTTACGACATTTTCTTATCAGAGTTTTAGTATAAGATATGAAGTCATTGTAGTTTTGTTTTTAAATCTAAATGATACATATAACAATAGATTCCATGATTCGTTTATTTTTGTGAACAAATTTATTGTTCAGACTTTGGACTAAGAAAATAAAGCCATTATTTTTGTAGCTTAATTAATTGACCTGTGGAAGATATTCTAAAAGACTTAAATCCCGCACAAGCGAAGGCTGTAGAAAATTACAAAGGACCTTCATTGGTAATTGCCGGGGCCGGTTCCGGGAAAACCCGTGTACTAACTTACCGGATTGCTTATCTCTTATTGCAAGGGGTTCAGCCTTATAACATTCTTGCGCTTACTTTTACCAATAAAGCAGCGAGCGAGATGAAAGACCGAATAGCCGGTATGGTTGGTGAGCAACCGGCCCGCCAGTTGTGGATGGGAACTTTTCATTCCATCTTTGCGAAAATTTTAAGAAAAGAGCATAAAACAATTGGATATTCCAGGAATTTCAGCATATATGATATGGTGGATTCTAAAAATTTAATTAAGAAGATACTTAAAGAATGGAGCCTGGATGATAAGACATATAAGCCTTTTGATGTGATGAAGAGAATCTCCACTGCCAAGAATAACCTGGTTACATGGAAATCCTATTGTAATAATGGCCAGATTATTAAACAGGATGAAAAAGCCCGCAGACCAAAAATTTGTGACATATACCGTACTTATGCACTTCGATGCAAAAAGGCTGATGCAATGGATTTTGATGATCTTTTACTGAATATTAACATCCTTTTCCGTGATCATCCGGAAATTTTAGCTAAATACCAGAATCAATTCAAATATATTTTGGTAGACGAATATCAGGACACCAACTTTGCACAATATCTTATCGTAAAGAAGATAGGAGAAAAGCATAAGAATGTATGTGTCGTTGGGGATGATGCCCAAAGTATTTATTCGTTCCGCGGGGCCAAAGTAGAAAATATACTCAATTTTAAAAATGATTATAAAAATTATCAGCTTTTTAAACTGGAGCAAAATTACCGTTCTACCCAGACAATCGTTGATGCAGCAAACAGCATGATCAGGAAGAATGTGAATCAGATACAAAAAGAGGTTTTTTCTAAAAAGGATAAGGGAGAGAAGATCGAGATAATGGATTCGCAAACTGATGGGGAGGAAGCTTTTAATATTGCTCATTCCATCGCTGACAGTATTAATAGTAATGGAAATGATTATAAGGATTTTGCCATATTGTACAGGACAAATGCACAGTCGAGAAAATTTGAAGAAGCCCTCAGAAAACTGAATATGCCTTACAAGGTGTATGGAGGAATCGGTTTTTATCAACGAAAAGAGATCAAAGACCTGCTTGCTTATTTCAGACTGGGTTTGAATTTTAATGATGAAGAAGCCCTGCTTCGGATTATCAATTTTCCGGCACGGGGTATAGGCAAAACAACTCTTGATAAAGTAACTGGTTATGCAAGGGCCAACGATTTAACAATTTGGGAAGTGCTTAATTCGATTGATAAGGTGAAAATTGATTTTAACAGGGCCACGCGAGAAAAACTCAAGAGATTTACTGCACTGATCAGGCAATTCTCAGAGGTGTTGCAACAATCTGATGCTTATGATGCTGCTATGACAATTGCTTCACGTTCCGGTATTCTTGAGGAATTCGAAGAGCAGGCAACCATACAGGACGAAAGTAAATACGAAAATATACAGGAGTTGTTGAATGGGATCAAAGACTACGTGGATCATTTCGGGGAAGAAGAGCTACCCACACTCAATGATTTTATGGAAAATGTATCGTTAATGACTAACGCTGATCTGGAAGATGAAGATGATATCAATAAGATAACCATTATGACGATGCATTCGGCCAAAGGACTGGAGTTTAATACTGTTTTTTTGACTGGAATGGAGGAAGGATTGTTCCCTTCTATGAGGTCAATAACCTCTGAGAAAGATCTGGAAGAGGAGAGACGACTTTTTTATGTGGCATTAACCCGCGCAGAAAGAAAAGCTGTGATCAGTTATGCCCGCTCAAGATATAAATGGGGTACCAATACATTATCCAACCCAAGCCGTTTTATAAAAGATATTGAACCGGGATATGTCGAATATCCGGCAGAGGCGGAGGATATACTACCTAAAAGGGAAACTGCCCCGGAAAATCCATTTTCGCCAACTTTTGTGGCAGCAAATTCATCGAGGAAACTCAAAAAAATAGAACGGAAAGAAGAAAAAAATGTACCCTCAGGGACTCATTTAAACGGGAAATATGACGGAAAGCTGAAAGCAGGAATGATTGTCGAACATACCCGTTTCGGGAGGGGAAAAATTGTTGACCTCGAAGGGGCTATGCCACATACAAAAGCTACTATTCTATTTAACAAGCATGGGCAAAAACAATTGTTGCTTAAGTTTGCCAAGCTAAAAATAATTTCATAAATATTTGATAGCAACTTAAAAACCACTATTTTTGTAAAAAATATCAATTTCTGAATTATGGATTACAATACACAAAGAAAAAAAATGAACCTGCCCGAGTACGGAAGAAATATACAAAAACTTGTTGATTACGCGAAGACCATTGAAGACAGGGAAGAGAGAAATGCAATGGCAAAAACCATTGTTGATATTATGGGAAATATCCATCCTAATTTCAAAGATATTGCTGATTTTAAGCATAAATTATGGGATCACCTGGCAATGATTGCTGATTTTGAGCTGGATGTGGATTCCCCTTATGAAGAGCCTCCCAAAGAAACGCTTAAAGGTACACCGGAAGCCGTTCCTTATGATAATTCACCCATAGCATATAAGCATTACGGAAAAACGATTGAGTTACTCATTAATGAAGCTATTAAAAAGGAAGAAGGCGAGGAAAAAGATGCTCTGATTGAGATTATTGCGAATCATATGAAGAAGAACTATCTTTTCTGGAATAAAGATACAGTATCTGATGATCAGATATTTGATGATTTCGAGAAGCTGGCTGACAATGAGATAAAGATCGATCGTGAAAAAATTCAGTTAGCTGACTCCAAAGAACTTCTTTCAAAGTTAAGAAAGAAGCGTAATGGAAGAAAAAGTAAGACTAATCAGAATTCCTAATAATTAAAAATATGGGTTCATTCATTGTTAAAGGAGGAACCTCACTGCATGGAGATTTACAACCTCAGGGGGCTAAGAATGAGGCCCTGCAAGTAATTTGTGCTTCGTTGCTTACTCCGGAAAAAGTTACTATCAATAATATTCCCGGCATTCGGGATGTGAATAAATTAATTGACCTGATCAAGTCACTTGGAGTGAAGGTTACCAAAGAATCGAATGATTCATATAGTTTTAGGGCAGAGAGTGTGAACTTTGATTATCTCCATTCAGAAGAGTTTAGAAAAAAGGCAGAGAGCCTGAGAGGGTCCATTATGATCATGGGGCCTTTGCTATCCCGTTTTGGAAAGGGTTTTATTCCCAAACCCGGAGGCGATAAGATAGGCAGAAGAAGGCTAGATGTACATTTTGATGGATTTTCGAAATTGGGAGCTGAGTTTAAATTTCAGCAGCGGGAGAATATATATGGTATAAAAGGAGCCCGGTTAAAGGGGACTTCCATGCTTCTTGAAGAAGCTTCCGTAACAGGAACAGCCAATTTAGTTATGGCAGCTGTGATGGCCACGGGTACTACACAGATTTATAATGCTGCCTGTGAACCTTATGTGCAGCAGCTTTGCAAGATGCTTAATGCAATGGGAGCTGACATTTCAGGTGTTGGGTCTAATCTGCTTACTATCAAAGGTGTAAAAGAAATGGGCGGATGTAAGCATACAATATTACCTGATATGATTGAGGTAGGGAGTTTTATTGGGCTGGCAGCTATGACTCAATCAGAAATTACTATAAAAGATGTTTCCTATGAAAATTTGGGAATTATTCCCATTTCCTTTCAAAGATTAGGCATTCAAATGGAAAGAAAAGGGAATGACATTTTTGTTCCAAAACAGGAACATTATGAAATCGAAACTTTTATTGATGGCTCTATTATGACAATTTCCGATGCCCCCTGGCCTGGACTTACCCCTGACTTGCTTAGTGTCATGCTTGTTGTATCTGCCCAGGCAAGAGGCAGTGTTTTAATTCACCAGAAAATGTTCGAAAGCCGATTGTTTTTTGTGGATAAACTTATTGATATGGGAGCGCAGATTATTCTTTGTGATCCGCACAGAGCTACGGTTATTGGACAAGACCATAAAATGAAACTGCAGGCAAGAAATATGACCTCCCCAGATATTCGGGCTGGTGTAGCATTGCTTATAGCGGCTCTGCACGCCGAAGGTACCAGCACAATACATAATATTGAGCAAATAGACAGAGGATATCAGAATATTGAGGAAAGGCTCAATAAAATAGGAGCCAATATCCAGAGGATTTAATTTTTGACACTTTTTCAATCGTATTTTATTTAGATGTCAATTTGTCGTTTAAATAACTTTTGGCAAATTATTTGAAAACAGAGAAACGGTTACGTATTGAGTAATTTAAAAAGAAGGATGAACAATGAAGAAAACAGAAGATAATAAAGAACAAAAGAGAAAGACACAGGAACAAGAAGAAGAAACAACACATAGCAAACAACAGTCTGTAAATAAAGAAGAAACAAGCAGTGAAGAGGTGAAATCCGGGGACAGTTCGAAAGAGCAAGAGGATCAAAAAGTGGATTCAAAAGAATCCAAGGAGAAGCAAAAAGAAACAACAACAGAGCAGACAGAAGAGAAGGAAGAGAAGAAGGAAAAATCTGATGAAAAGAAGCTTCAGGAAATGCAGGACAAGTATCTTCGGTTAACTGCAGAGTATGATAATTACAGGAAAAGAACCCTGAAAGAAAAAATGGAACTGACAAAATCTGCAGGGGAAGATATTTTGACAGGTCTTTTACCTGTTATGGATGATTTTGAAAGAGCTTTACAGTCAATTGACGATTCAGATGATATCGAAGCTATTAAAAAAGGGATTCACCTTATTTATAGCAAGTTTAACGAATTCTTGAAACAAAATGGTGTGAAAGAAATAGAAGCCAGAGAAGAAGAATTTGATACGGATAAACATGAAGCTATTTCAAAGATTCCTGCACCCAGCGAAGAATTAAAAGGAAAAGTTGTAGATGTGGTGGAAAAAGGATATTATTTGAATGATAAAGTTTTAAGATATTCCAAAGTAGTAATAGGAGAATAATAACGGGCAGGTAAAATAATAGCGTTTTTTTATGAGTACAAAAAGAGATTATTATGAAATATTAGGTGTTTCAAAAGATGCATCAGAAAGTGAGATAAAAAAGGCATATAGAAAACAAGCCATAAAATATCATCCGGATAAAAACCCAGGCGATAAAGAGGCTGAACAAAAGTTTAAAGAAGCAGCCGAAGCTTATGAAATTCTCAGTGATCCGGAGAAAAGGAAAAGATATGACAGATACGGACATGATGGCGTAAAAGCTGGTGCTTATTCCTCCAGTGGTGGATTTGGTGGTGGCGGAATGACCATCGAAGACATCTTTGAGCAATTCGGCGATATTTTTGGAGGAGGAGGCTTCGGTAGCGCCTTTGGAGGATTTAGTGATTTCGGAGGCTTTGGTTCTTCCGGCGGAAGACGAAGCCGAAGAGTGAACAAGGGCGCAAATCTGAGAGTTAAAGTTAAGCTGACTCTGAAAGAGGTAATAGAAGGAGTTACTAAGAAAATTAGGGTGAACAAATATGTTCCATGTGACGCCTGTGATGGTACCGGTGCAGAAGGTGGTTCATCATCCGGCTATAGTACTTGTTCTACCTGTAGAGGAAGTGGTCAGGTAACCAAGGTGACAAATACCTTCCTTGGGCAGATGCAGTCTACTTCTACCTGTCCTACCTGTGGCGGTGAAGGAAAGGTAATCACTAATAAGTGTACTAAATGCCACGGCGAAGGAATTGTCAAAGGAAGCGAAGTGATACCCATTGATATTCCCGCGGGCGTAGGAGAGGGAATGCAAATGAACGTAAGTGGAAAAGGGAATGCTGCCCGAAGAGGAGGCGTGAATGGAGATTTGATTGTTGTTATCGAAGAAGAAAAGCATCCCGATTTGATTCGAGATGGGAATGACCTTATTTACGGCCTCTACATAAGCTTCCCGAAAGCTGCCCTTGGCGGTCCTGTAGAAGTACCAACCATTGAAGGGAAAGTGAAGATAAAAATTGAACCGGGAACCCAGCCGGGCAAAATACTTAGGCTAAGAGGAAAAGGAATACCTGAAGTAAATGGTTACGG
>CAZWHH010000038.1:0-11653 GCA_964633615.1 uncultured Bacteroidales bacterium
TATTTTTCTTCATCAAATGCTTTATCAGCCTGATTAATTATATTATTATACTGTCTTTCTGCGGACTCACGTTTTGCTAAGATTTCATCAATCTTTGAAATTTGCTCTCTGGGATATGATTCATTGGGTTTAACTCCCAAAGCTTCATTATATTTACTTTTAGCCTGGGTATAAGATTTCCCGGAAAAGAATTCATCTGCTTTTTTAATCAACTGTTTATATTGTTGATCCCGGGCCTCTTGCTGTGCTTGTTTTGACAGAATATCATTTATTTTAGTAATTTGTTCCCCGGGATAAGGTTTTTCAGGAAATACACCCAGAGCTTCCTGGTAATATTTCTTTGCCTGAGTATAGTCCTTCCCCTCAAATTGTTGATCTCCAAGTCTGATCAAACGATTATAATTTTCCAGTTTTCCCTTTCTGGCTTCTTCTTCCGCCTTTAATTCTGCAAGTATGTCTTTGATCTTTTTAATTTGTTCTTCCGGATACTCTTTGGTTGGATCATAGTCCAACGCTTCGTAATAAACACTTCTGGCTTCCTCATATTTTTCCTGTGTAAAAAGCCTGTCTGCTCTTTCAATGGCATTCTGATAAAGAGATTTATTCTTTTCTTTTTCTTTCAATAATTTCCGGGCTCTTTTCAGTCGTCGTTTGGGATATTTATCATCAGGACGTTTATTTAATGCCTGGCTATAATATTCAATAGCTTGTCTGTATTCGGTATTATCAAAATGTTGATCGCCTTTTCTTAGGATTTTCCTATAAGCCTCTTCCTTCAGAGATTCCAACTGTCTCATGATCTTATCGATCTTTCCCATCATTTTTTCAGTATAAATCCTGTCGTACCCAAAACCCCGCTCATCTTCTATATACTTAATTTTAGTTACCGGATTATCCAGTGCTGATACATCCAGTCCCGGGTACATTTTAAAGAGTCCCAGGGAAAATTCAACCTGCCAGTCTCCTCCTTTTCTTTCAGGCAAACCTGCATCTACAAACAATTTTTTTGAAACAAATTCATCTTTAGAAAAAGTAATAGTATATGTATTTCCAATATCCATTTCCAGGGTAAAGAGTCCCTCTCCACCTGTTCTTACACTTTGTAATTTCTTTCCTTCTTGTGTTACAGTAACTTTTACTCCCCGGAGAGGCTCATAGTCCTGTCCGACCAATCCCTCAACCATTCCCTGCATCCTCAATACACCTGTTTCTCCCTGTGAAAAACTTAAGACAGCGATAAAAAAAGAAACGAATAAAAAAAACAATGTTTTGCAATAACTGCACATATTAAAAAGAGTTGAGTTAATTATGGTTCTATAAAAATACGAAAAGAAATAATAAAAGTTATTTCTGTATTGAATAAAAAAGATCAATGATCTGGTTTTTATTAACGAAAATATGACTTATATTATGTTAAAATTCCTCTGTAAGTTTATTTTTGTGTCCAAAATTTATTACTATTGTAGAACTTTTAAATTAGATATTTTATGAAAATTTCAATGGTTGGCACAGGTTATGTTGGTTTGGTATCCGGAACATGTTTCTCAGAAACCGGCATAAATGTTACTTGTGTTGATGTTGATAAAGAAAAAATCAACAACTTACAGAAAAGCATTATACCAATATACGAACCGGGTCTTGAGCCCATGTTAAAAAGAAATGTAGAAAAAGAACGCCTTTCCTTTACCACCAGCCTGAAGGAGAGTCTAAAAGAGTCATCTGCCCTTTTTATTGCAGTGGGTACTCCACCCGGTGAAGATGGAAGTGCGGATCTGAAGCACGTGTTGGATGTTGCCAGGGAAATAGGACAGTATATTGATCATTACATGGTTGTTGTTACCAAGAGTACCGTTCCCATAGGAACTGCCAAAAAAGTAAAAGCTGCTATACAGGAAGAACTTGACAAAAGAGGAGAAAATATTGATTTTGACGTCGCCTCAAATCCCGAATTTTTGAAAGAAGGAGATGCTGTGGAGGATTTTCTTCGTCCTGACAGGATTATCATAGGTACAGAATCTGAAAAAGCAGAAGAAGTATTGCGTAAATTATACAGACCGTTCCTTTTGAATCAACATCCCATATTATTTATGGATATACCTTCCGCTGAGTTAACCAAATATGCAGCTAATTCAATGCTTGCCACCAAAATCAGTTTTATGAATGATATGGCCAATCTTTGTGAAATAGTTGGAGCAGATGTCAATGAAGTAAGAAGAGGCATTGGAAGCGACAGCAGAATAGGTACAAAATTTATTTATCCCGGTGCAGGCTATGGTGGCTCTTGTTTTCCAAAAGATGTGAAAGCCATTATCAGAACTGCTGATGACAATAATCATTCACTGGAGATCTTGAAAGCAGTAGAAGATGTAAACAACAGACAAAAATCAGTATTATTTCATAAATTAAATGACCATTTTAACGGGGATCTGCAGGACAAAAAAATTGCTTTATGGGGCCTCTCCTTCAAACCTAACACTGATGATATGAGAGAAGCACCCTCGATAACCATTATTGACAAATTAATCGCAAAAGGCGCCAAAGTTTTTGGTTACGATCCGGTAGCATTAAAAGAGGCCAAAAAAGTACTTGGCAATAAAATAACATATTCAGAAAACCAGTATGAGGCAATTATAGATGCCGATGCATTGATTTTGGTAACTGAATGGTCGGAATTCAGGGTACCTAATTGGAAAGAGGTAGAAAAAGTAATGAAAAACAAACTGGTTTTTGACGGCAGAAACATCTATGATCCTGAAGAAATGAAGAAATCAGGATGGACTTATTATAGCATAGGAAGAAAACCTATAAACCGATAAAATTGAAAGCAAGGGAACTGTTCAGAATGGCTTTTCGGCACTTTTTCTTTTCTTCATAATTACCTACTCGCTTTCTGGCAGTTCCCTTTTTAATCTGAAAACAACGACAATGAAAAAAATTCTTGTCACAGGCGGAGCAGGTTTTATTGGTTCGCACCTCTGCGAAAAGCTATTAAAGAAACACAACGAAGTCATTTGTCTTGACAATTATTTTACAGGAAGTAAAGAAAACATCCTCCATCTGATCGGGAATCCTTACTTTGAAGCAATACGCCATGACATTACACAGCCCTTTTATGCTGAAGTAGATGAAATTTACAACCTCGCCTCACCGGCCTCTCCTGTGCATTATCAGTATAATTCGATAAAAACGATTAAAACTTCAGTATTAGGTTCAATAAATATGCTTGGTCTGGCTAAGCGGGTGAAGGCCAAAATATTACAGGCATCAACAAGTGAAGTTTACGGCGACCCCGAAAAACATCCTCAAAAAGAAGACTACTGGGGAAATGTAAATCCGATCGGAAAACGGTCTTCCTATAATGAGGGAAAACGATGTGCGGAATCTTTATTTATTAACTACAGGGACCAAAATAATCTCAATATCCGCATAGCTCGGATTTTTAATACATACGGTCCAAAAATGGCCCTGAATGATGGCCGGGTGATCTCCAATTTTATTCTTCAGGCTCTAAAGAACGAATCCATCACTATTTATGGCGATGGTCAACAAACAAGAGGTTTTCAATATATAGATGACTTAGTAGAGGCATTAATTAATTTAATGAACTGTGATGATAAGCATTATTACCCTGTCAATATAGGAAATCCGATTGAAATTTCAATGATCAAACTAGCACAATCAATCATAGAAATGACAAACTCCGGTTCAGAAATTATTTATCAACCACTCCCTGAAGATGATCCGACAAAACGTCAACCGGATATCTCCCTGGCTAAAGAAATAATCGGATGGGAACCAAAGATTAATCTTCAAACAGGACTCAAACAAACAATAGAATATTTTAAAAACCAATTAAAATTATGAAAGGTATTATTTTAGCAGGAGGGTCCGGAACCCGACTTTATCCTTTAACCAAAAGTATTTCAAAACAAATTATCCCTATTTACGATAAGCCCATGATCTATTATCCTTTGTCAGTACTTATGCTGGCAGGAATCAGGGATATTCTGATCATTTCAACACCTGAGGATATCGGTCTGTATAAAAATTTACTGGGTGACGGAGCTCAAATTGGTATTTCTCTTTCATATGAAACACAACCCTCACCTGATGGCCTTGCTCAGGCATTTATCATTGGCGAAAAATTCATCGGGAATGACAATGTTTGCATGATCCTTGGTGACAATATCTTTTTCGGATACAACTTCGGTAAAATGCTGGAAAAATCGGCACAACTTGAAGATGGTGCAGAAGTATTCGGGTATTTTGTAACCGACCCCGGAAGATATGGCGTGGTTGATTTTGATCCTTCAGGCAAAGTAGTAAGTCTGGAAGAGAAGCCTGAAAAACCAAAATCAAATTACGCGGTAACCGGACTCTATTTTTACAGTAACGATGTGGTAGAGAAAGCCAAAAAATTAAAACCTTCAGCCAGGGGAGAACTTGAAATAACTGACCTCAACCGTTTGTATCTTGAAGAAAACAGACTGAGAGTCAATCTGCTGGGACGAGGAATGGCCTGGTTAGATACAGGAACTCATGACAGTCTGCTGGAAGCCTCAAACTTCATTTCAACCATTGAAAAACGACAAGGCTTAAAAATTGCGTGTATTGAAGAAATAGCATTCAATAAAGGGTATATTAATAAGGAACAGCTAATGAAAATGGGAGAAAAACTGAAAAAAAATCTGTATGGTCAATATCTGATCAGACTTGCAAGAAATGAGATCTCGCCTGTAAAATAAAAAAATTATGGATGTAGTAAAAACAGATATCCCGGACTTATTGATAATCAACCCAAAAGTTTTTGGGGACAGCCGGGGGTACTTTTTCGAAAGCTATAACGAACAAAAATTCATAGAGAAAGGTATTAACTACCAATTTGTACAGGACAATGAATCTTTCTCTGCTTTTGGGACCATCCGGGGTCTTCATTATCAGCTTGCTCCTTTCGCTCAAACAAAACTGGTGAGGGTTATAACAGGTCGTATTTATGACGTGGCTGTTGATATACGGGAAAATAGTCCTACTTTCGGGAAATGGATGGGAGTTGAATTAAGCGAAGACAACAAGAAACAACTGCTGGTTCCAAAGGGTTTCGCTCACGGATTCAGTGTATTAAGTGAAAAAGCCACTGTATTTTATAAATGCGATAATTTTTACAATCCCGATTCCGAAAGAGGGATTTATTATAATGACCCCAAATTGAATATTGACTGGAAAATTGAAAGCACCCAGGCAATCATTTCAGCAAAAGATAAAATGAATCCTGAATTTGATCAAGCAGAAATGAATTTTTCAATTTAAGAGCAAGTGATTTCAACTCCAGAAAGGAATACTGAAATATAAAACAGGAAAAAATGAACATACTTGTTACCGGATCAAACGGACAATTAGGGAAAGAAATACAAACAATCAGAGAGGCACACGCCAATAGGAAGAACCAGTATTTCTTTACAGATATTGATGAATTGGATATTACCGATTACAAAAGGTTAGAGCAATTTGTAAAAGACCATTCGATATCCACGCTAATCAATTGCGCTGCATATACAAATGTTGACAAAGCAGAAGAAGAGCAGGAAAAAGCATTTTTGATCAATGATCAGGCCGTAGATAATCTGGTTAACATTTCTCTGAAGCACGATATTATCCTTATACACATCTCCACCGATTATGTTTTTAACGGTGAAAGCTTCAGGCCCTATAAGGAAACAGATCCGGTAAATCCTGAAAGTATATATGGAAAAAGCAAATTGGCTGGTGAACAAAAAATAATAGAGAAACGGGCAGGAATTATCATTCGGACATCCTGGCTATACTCTTCTTTTGGAAAAAATTTTGTGAAAACAATCGAACGTCTGGCCAGGGAAAAAGAAGAACTGAAAGTTGTCTTCGACCAGGTTGGCAGTCCAACGTATGCAAGAGATCTTGCAAAAAGCATTCTGAAAATTATAAATCATTCGCCGTCTTCAGCTCAATATGGAATTTATCACTTTTCCAATGAAGGAGTCTGCAGTTGGTATGACCTGGCCAAAGAAATTGCCGATAAGCAACAAATAAATTGTGAAATTCATCCGATAGAAAGCAAAGATTTTCCCACTCCTGCAAAACGTCCGCACTATTCAGTGCTTAACAAAACGAAGATAAAAAAGGTGTTCAAACAGACTATCCCTCACTGGAAAGAGAGTTTGCATCAAATGCTCGATTCAACAAAATGAGGGATGGTGATTTATTCGTTCACTTAAATTTTATAAATTTATACCAGTAAACTTTTCTTTGGTAATTTCGTTGAAGAAAAAACAGCAATTAATAAAATATAATAATAAATCCATCCTTATGGAAAACAATATGTTACTTAATCAGGTGAAAGAAAAAGCCAATTTTTGGTTGAAAGGAAATTTTGATAAAGAGACCAAAGATCAGGTAAGAGACCTCCTTGAAAAAGACGAACAAGAATTAATTGATGCCTTTTACAAGGACCTTGAATTTGGAACAGGAGGCTTAAGAGGAATCATGGGAGTTGGAACCAACCGCATGAATATATATACCCTGGGGATGGCCACACAAGGTTTATCAAATTACCTAAAACAACAATTTCAGCAACTGAAACAAATTAAAGTGGCTATTGCTTATGATTCAAGAAACAACAGCAGGTTATTTGCAGAAAAGACTGCTGAAATATTTTCAGCCAACCAGATTAAGGTTTATCTTTTCGATAAGCTCAGGCCTACTCCTGAACTTTCTTTTGCTATAAGAGAGCTAAATTGCCAGGCCGGTGTCGTAATTACTGCATCTCACAATCCTAAAGAATACAACGGCTACAAGGTATACTGGGAAGATGGGGGACAAATCATTACCCCCCATGACAAAAATATTATCAGCGAGGTAAAAAAAATTACCGATATAGATTCGGTTCATTTCAAGCCCAACAAAAAGCTCATTGAGATAATCGGCGAAAAAACAGACAAACGTTACCTGGATAAAATCCGGAAACTGTCGCTTAATCCTCAAGTCAACAAGAAGCATAAAGATATGAAGATTGTCTATACGCCTCTTCATGGGACAGGAGTAGAATTAGTCCCTGCTGTTCTTGATAAATTCGGCTTTCAAAATATAATACATATTCCTGAACAAGATGAGATTAACGGTGATTTCCCAACTGTTGAATCCCCTAATCCGGAAGAAAAAGCGGCTCTTAATGCAGCTATCTCGAAAGCTGAAAAAGAAAATGCAGACATTGTAATGGCTACCGATCCGGATGGCGACAGGGTCGGAATAGCTGTAAGAGACCTTAATGACCGGATTGTAATCCTTAATGGAAACCAGGCAGCCGCTTTGTTGTTGCACTATCTGATCTCCCAATGGAAAGCCAAAAACAAACTCAAAGGACAGGAATATATTGTCAAAACCATTGTCACCACGGAACTGCTATCAGAAATAGCCGAAGCCTACAATATTGAATCATACGATGTACTCACAGGCTTTAAATATATTGCCGATAAAATAAAACACTTCGAAGGGAAGAAAACATTTATTGGAGGAGGAGAAGAAAGTTATGGTTACCTGGCCGGAGATTTTGTAAGAGACAAAGATGCGGTCATGTCATGTGCTCTCTTAGCCGAAACTGCAGCATGGGCAAAAGAACAGGATAAGACACTTTTCGAACAGTTAATCGATATTTATGTGAAATACGGTTTTTATAAGGAAAAGTTGATATCCATCGTAAAAAAAGGGAAAGAAGGAGAGGATGAGATTAAAAGAATGATGAACAATTTCCGTAACAATCCTCCGGATTCTATAAACCAAAGCGATGTGATGCTTGTTCATGATTATTATAAGCAGAAAACAACCGATCAAATAAGTCATCTGCGCTACGATATTCATTTGCCAAAATCCAATGTACTGCAGTACATATTAAAAGACGGATCAAAAATATCCATCCGTCCATCTGGAACTGAGCCTAAAATAAAATTCTATTTCAGTGTCAATGACAAACTGGAAAGCCACGATAAATACGACAAAGTGAATCGAATACTGGAAGAAAGAATTGATAACATCATCCGTGATCTTGGAATATAGAACCCATTGTCGAACCTTAAAAAACAAATAATCATGAAACAATACAGAAAAGAATTATGGTTTAACACAAAACACAGAAGAGAACTTATCAATATAACTCCAGCCATAGAAGAAGCTGTTGATAAAAGCGAAATTAAAGAAGGAATGGTTCTTGTAAATGCCATGCATATTACAGCAAGTGTCTTCATTAATGATGATGAATCAGGTTTGCATGAAGATTTTGAAAAATGGCTTGAAGGACTGGCTCCGGAAAAACCGTATGACCAGTATAAGCACAATACGGCCGAGGACAATGCTGATGCTCACCTGAAAAGGTCTGTAATGGGACGTGAGGTGGTTGTTGCCATCACAGATGGTAAGCTTGATTTTGGTCCCTGGGAGCAAATCTTCTACGGAGAATTTGACGGCAAAAGAAGTAAAAGGGTACTCGTCAAAATCATTGGAGAATAAAAAATCTTTAAAAGGTTGCCAGCTTTCTACAAGTTGGCACCTTTAAATTACTATTTGTTAAAAATATATATTATCTTGTATTGAAATTAAGCCAGTAACTATGAATAACAAATTATCAATCCTTATTTTTTTCCCCTTCCTTTTATTAATTACATTCTCTTCCTTTTCTCAAAATCAAAATAAAATTGACAGCCTTAATGCAATTATTGACACCACCAAACAAGATTCATTCAAAGTAAAATCTTATATTAAACTGTTCAATCTTTATGCTGACGTTGATCTCAATAAATCCAGAAGATGTATCAATAAGCTGGATTCCATGCTGGAAGTAATTGAAGAAAAAAAATTTCATGGTTCTATTTACGATTGCTTTGGCAGATTTTATTTTAAATCAGGAGACCTCGAAAAAGCACGCAATTATTTCACAAAAGCATATAAGACTGCTGAATCCGTCAAAGATTCTTTTACCCTGGCCTCTTCTGCTAATAACTTAGGGAACACTTATGAAAAACTGGGTGAAAATGAAAAAGCATTATCCTATCTTTTGAATGCTTTAAAAATCTGGAAAAAACAACACGATAAAAAAATGGTGGGTAAAGCATACCTGAATATAGGATTAATCCACTTTAAAAACCAAAATTATAAAACTTCACAGGAATATTACAACAAATCTTTAAGTATCAGAGAAGAAATTAACGACAGTGCAGGAATAGCTCTTGTATATAACAACATAGCCATTCTTAATTATTATATGGAAGATTATGACAATGTCAGAACTTACTTTACAAAAGCATACAACATATACAAAGAACTGGGTAATCTGAGAAGACAGGCATTAACCCTTTCAAACCTCGGAGAGATTAATTTTCATCTGGGTCAATCTGATAAAGCGCTTTCCTACTTTAATAAGTGTGCTGAAATCGAAAAAAAACTGGATGATAAAGTGGGACTTGCCGGAACTTATCAGATGATAAGCAGCGTATATATTGATCGGGGAAATTACGACCTTGCCCTTCAAAACCTCCAAAAAGCCTTGTCATATGCTCGAAAAGCAAATGTACCCAAGGAAATAAAGGATATATTTTCTTTATATAATGAGATATATAAAATGAAAGGGAATTATAAAACAGCTCTTTATTATTTAGAAAAACATAATGCCCTCAATGATTCACTTTATAATGCCCAAAAAGCAAAAGAATTAAATGAATTACAAACCCAGTATGAAACTGAAAAGAAAGAAAAACAAATTACCCTGCTCAATAAAGAGAAGAAACTGCAAAATATTAAAATTGAAAAGCAAAGAAATTTTACCATTTTGCTTGCAATTATTATTGGAATAATCCTTGCTTCAACTATCCTCCTTTTCCTCCAAAAGAAAAAAATCAAAGAAGCACATTATAAGCTTTCAAAACAAAAAAAACAGATTACCGATAGTATTGAATATGCAAGCAGAATCCAAAATGCTATACTCCCCGGGGATGAACACATCAAAAAGCTCATGCCCTATGAATATTTTATTCTTTTTAAACCAAGAGAGATGGTCAGTGGAGATTTCTACTTTATTGACAAAAGAAATAATAAGACAATTATAGCTGTTGTAGATTGCACAGGACATGGTGTTCCTGGGGCTTTTATGAGCATGTTGGGCTATTCATTTCTGACTGAAATTATTAATAATATGGAGGAACCGGAACCCCATTTAATATTAGATCGTCTAAGGCAATATATTATTAATGCCCTGCATCAAAAAAACGAAATCGGGTTAGCCAAAGATGGCATGGATGTCTCGTTGTGTGTTATTGACCAAAAGCAGAAAAAAATAGAATTTTCCGGGGCTTATCACCCTTTACTGATATTAAATGAAGGAACCAGTAAAAAATATAAAGGAGATAAGATGCCAGTTGGAATCCACTATAGAAAACAAGAAAATTTCAATAAAATAACAATCCCTTTTCAAAAAGGACAAAAACTCTATATGTTTACTGATGGCTTCCAGGATCAGTTTGGGGGTAAAAGCGGGAAGAAATTCCGCATAAAACAACTGGAACAAACCATCCTAAAAATACATAAGGAACCCATGGAAATTCAAGAGATTAAACTGAATAAAATATTCGAAGACTGGAAATTAAATTATGAACAAGTGGATGATGTGCTGGTTATAGGAGTTGCTTTATAAACCGGCTCTCTTTATTCTGGCCATTTAAATCTGTATTCTTAAGTTTTATCTTTCCGATATTTCAAAATTTTAACCAATCAAGTTTGTATTTAATTTAGAAAAAACAGTAAATTAGCAACCAATCTCATAATAGTCTGAGCTAATTATGAAAAAACAGGCTGCAAAAAAAGTTAATTCGGATAGTACTCATCAAAACCAAAAGGTTAATGGTGAGAGAAGCACCGTTTTACTTGTTGAGGATGACTCAGTAAGTGCTTTTCTTATGGAAGAATTGCTCCAAAACTTTCATTATAATAAATATAAGATTGACTATAATCATGTTATAAATGGACATGAAGCCATAGATTTTTGTAAGAATAATAAAGTCGACCTGGTCCTGATGGATATTAAGCTTGGAGATAGCAATGGGATAGATATCACAAGAAAAATAAAAAAAACAAAACCCCATTTGGCAATAGTAGCTCAATCTGCATATTGCTCCGATGACATCAAAAAACAGGCATACGAAGTCGGCTGCGATGATTACCTCACAAAACCTATCTCGCTAAAAGAGTTTGAAACCATACTGGATAAATATCTTTAACTCCAATTAAACGATTCCGCTCAAGAATAAAAAAAAGTAAGGCATTTCTCTAACCTACCTTATACAAATATTGTACAATTACCTATTGACAGAGTTTTATTGATTAAATAATTGTTTTATTGTTTTATTATTGAATGAAGCTGAAGCTGAGGTTTCAAGTCAATTCGAAAATCTTGAGAGAAAACAGAGTGATTGTTGACAAAAAATGGCAGTGATAGTGGCAGTTGCAGCGGTAGAAAGCAGGGAGCAAGAGGTAGAGGGAGATTCAATAGTTTCAGGTTGCTTCATACCTGAAAGGCTAATTCAGCTCCTGTTTTGTGCACCGTTTTAACGCCCCCAAAAGCACCTACTGATTATCAACT
>CAZWHH010000039.1:0-11646 GCA_964633615.1 uncultured Bacteroidales bacterium
TTCAGATAAAATTAAGAACAAAAAAGATTGACTTCAATACCAGAAAATGGGGGTTTTTGGATAAAAACAACAAAAAATATATGGTTTTTTGTTTTACAATTTTGTATTTTGCTTTCCAAAAAAAAGGACAATCATGAAAAATCAAGTTAAAAACAATCCCCAATCAGGCGCAGTTTATGGTTTAGGTTTTATAGGTGCAGCAGTCTATTTTATCTCCCATGCTGCTACATTCTGGATGGGGTTACTGGGGGTTTTAAAAGCAATTCTCTGGCCTGCATTCCTGGTTTTTGAGGCATTTAAGCATTTGGCGGGTTAATTGCTTATCCAAACTGAAAATAAATGTGATTTGCCATTTATTCCTATAGGGTCATAATAAAAAATGATGCCCTGATGATACCCTCATCTACAAAAAACAGATAAAAGGCATTGGATATAACATGAAGGTTACATGCTTTTAAATGGGTAAAACGCTGAAATTATAAAAGACAATTTATTCAAATAAGATAACTAACTTAAAAAAATATTCTAATGAAACCCTCATCTGCATCCTGCAGACAAAAAGCAATGAATATCTCATGAGGGTTACATGGGATGCAGTTTCAAAAAATATAGACTTTGGTAGAAATAAATCTCAGAACATCAAATTAATAATATAACTCTATCCGAATGAAATCCATTATAATTAGGCTCCTATGCCTTTTTTTCTTAACTGTTTTGTTGGCAGCCTGCAGTAATGAAAAAAGTGCCCTGCCTGAAAAAATCGAAATCATCCCCAAACCTGCTGAAACAAAATTTTTAGAAGGCACCTTCGATCTTTCCTCAAAAATTAAAATAAACCAGGATGAATCTGCCCATTTACCTGCAACCAACATAAATCATTTAAAATCTGTCTTTTCAACAACTGCCGAAAGTAAAAACACGGCAAAAATTGAACTTAAAATTATTGATGATCAAAAACCGGGAGATGAAGGATATAATCTGGTCATACGCAAAAACTACATCAAAATATCAGCACCAAAGGAAGCAGGCTTGTTTTACGGGATACAAAGCCTGATCCAGCTTGTGGAAAAAGCAGAAACCAATACCTTAAAGTGCATGGAGATTACTGACGTGCCCGAGTTTGACTGGCGGGGAATGCACCTGGATGTATGCCGGCATTTCTTTCCTGTAAAGTTTGTAAAAAAATATATTGACTTGCTCGCCATGCATAAGATGAATACCTTCCACTGGCATCTTACGGAAGACCAGGGCTGGAGAATAGAAATCAAAGAATATCCAAAACTCACGGAAATCGGTTCGGTTCGTTCAGAGACCATGGTCGGTAAAAATTGGGATCAGTTTGACGGCAAAATACATAAAGGTTATTATACACAGGAGGAGATCAAAGAGGTGGTGGAATATGCAAAAGAAAGATTCATTACCATCGTTCCTGAGATTGAAATGCCGGGTCATTCTTTGGCAGCACTTGCTGCATATCCGGAATATGGCTGTACCGGTGGCCCCTACGAAGTCGCCAAAACATGGGGCGTTTTTGAAGATGTTTACTGTGCAGGAAAGGACTCAACATTTATCTTTCTCGAAAATGTTTTAAGTGAGGTAATGGAGCTTTTCCCGGGGAAATATATTCATGTAGGAGGAGATGAATGTCCGAAAACACGATGGAAGGATTGTCCCGATTGCCAGCGAAGGATTAAAGAGGAGGGGCTGAAAAACGAAGAAGAGCTTCAATCTTATTTTATACGCCGGATTGAAAAGTTTCTTTTGAAAAACAACAGAAAACTGATTGGCTGGGATGAGATCCTGGAAGGGGGACTGGCACCCGAAGCAACGGTAATGTCCTGGAGAGGAGAAAAGGGAGGCATCAAAGCAGCCCAAAAGAGCCACGATGTAGTGATGTGCCCAAACGATATATGTTATTTCGACCACTACCAGGGAGATCCTGAAAGTGAGCCATTGGCCATTGGAGGACTTACCACCCTGAAAGATGTATATCAATATCAACCTGTCCCCGAAGGACTTGAAGAAAGCAGAAAACATCACATCCTGGGGGCTCAGGGAAATTTATGGACCGAGTATATCACTACAGCTGAAAAACTTGAATAAATGGCCCTTCCTCGTCTCTGCGCATTGTCGGAAGTCGTTTGGAACAAACCCCAAAACAGAAAGTGGGTTGATTTTAAAAATCGAATGCAAAAACATAAAAAATACTTAGAAAAAAATCAATACAATTACAGACGTCAAAACTAAACGGCAATACAAAATGGCCCCTTCTAATATCTTTTTTTATGCTAAACATACATAAAAAAACCAGCCCCTGCCTAACCTCTTACTCAATTCATATTTCTTTATAACTTCACATAAACGAAACACTATCAAAATGGTCTAATAAAAATACTGAGCAAAATTTGCTATTCTTTTTTTATAAAATGATACCCAACAAATCTATGAAACGCTTAACCCTGTTATTTTTTGTTATTTTATGCTCCATGGCAATAAGCCGGGGAGATGAAACGAATACCACAATTCACACCTCAAGCATCAGCAAAGGAAACAAAAATGTCGTTTACGACTCTACACATTTCAGCAGTCTGAAATACCGAATGGCCGGACCATACCGGGGTGGGCGCTCCACTGCTGTCACCGGTGTTCCCGGCAAACCTCACACATTCATTATGGGAGCCACAGGAGGCGGTGTATGGAAAACCACCAACAACGGAGAAGACTGGTACAACATTTCCGATGGCTTTTTTGATGTGGCTTCCATCGGAGCCATAGCAGTGGCCGAATCAGATCCGAACGTAATATACACAGGCACGGGCTCTGCCTGCATGCGAGGAAACATCATGACAGGCCGCGGGGTGTACAAGTCTACCAACGGTGGCAGAAGCTGGACCTTTGTCGGACTTGCAGAGGCAGGGCTTATCGGGAAAGTGGCCATTCACCCAGACAATCCCGACCTGGCCTATGTGGCGGCTGTGGGACATCCCTTCGGACCCAACAAGCAGCGCGGCGTTTTCCGTACCACCGATGGCGGCAAAACCTGGGAAAAGGTACTCTACATCTCCGATAAAACAGGCGTGGTAGATGTAACGCTCAATCCTGAAAATCCCCGTGAGATTTATGCAGGTCTCTGGACTGCCGAACGGAAACCATGGACTATGATCAGCGGATCAAAAGAAGGCGGAATATACAAATCCACCGATGGAGGCGACAGCTGGAATCGCCTGAAAGGAGGCCTTCCGCAAGGAATAGTTGGTAAAGTCTCAATAGCTGTCTCTCCGGCCAAACCATCAAGGATCTGGGCACTCATTGAGGCACCAGCGCCTAAAGGTGGACTGTATCGTTCGGATGATTACGGAAACTCCTGGCAATTGATCAACGACAACCGCAAGCACCTGCAGCGGGCATGGTATTATATTCACATCTATGCAGATCCCCTGGATGAAAACACCCTGTATTCTCTGAATGCTCGATTTTACAAGTCCGTGGACGGCGGCAAGTCTTTTAAAAAATACAGCGTACCACACGGCGATGTGCATGATTTGTGGATCAATCCGAATGATCCTGACCGAATGGCTGTGGCTAACGACGGAGGGGCACAGGTGAGCGTGGACGGCGGCGAAAGCTGGTCAACCTACTACAACCAGCCTACAGCCGAAATATACAGTTTGACAGTGGACAATGAATTTCCATACCGCATTTACGGTCCCCAACAGGATAATTCAACCATACGCCTGCCGGCATGGACAGAGGGTTCCATTCACCCCAAAAGCAACTGGACCTCGGTGGGCGGCTGCGAAACAGGACCCGTAGCGCTCCACCCGGATCGACCATGGCTCGTTTTCAGCGGATGCTACGGCGGACTGCTTTCCAGGTGGAATGAACGCACAGGTCAGTCGGTGAATGTAATGGTGTATCCTCAACTACAGATTGGCATGGCTCCACGTGATGTCCGTGAGAGATTCCAGTGGAATGCTCCCATCGTGGTTTCCCCGCACAACCCGGATGTAATTTATAATGCTTCCCAGCATGTTTGGCGATCTACCGACCTGGGTGTAAACTGGACAAGCATTAGCAAGGATCTGACAACCAATACACCTGAACATCAGGACTATGCCGGAGAGCCCATCACCAAGGACAATACCGGAGTGGAGGTCTTCAACACGATTTTCTCCCTGACGGTAAGTCCGCATGCTGCCAAAACCCTATGGGCAGGAACAGACGACGGACGCGTATGGGTCACCCGCGACCAGGGAAACCAGTGGACAGAAATTACACCCAAAGACATGCCCCGATATGGAACGGTACAAAACATCGAAGTATCTCCGCACCAGCCAGGCAAAGCTTATGTAACCGTACACCGGTATCGTCTCGACGACTGGAAACCATACATCTGGGAAACAACCAACTACGGCAAAACATGGACGCGTATTGCAGACGGCACAAAGGGCATACCCAACGATTACCCAACCTGGGTGGTTCGGGAAGATCCCAAACGCGAAGGATTGCTCTATGCCGGAACAGAATTCGGGCTGTTTGTCTCCTTTAACGAAGGCAAAAACTGGCAGTCTTTTCAGCAAAACCTGCCGGTAACACGTATTTCTGACCTGAAGGTGCATAAAAACGATCTGGTGGTGGCCACCCACGGCCGTTCGTTCTGGATCATGGATAACCTCTCACCACTCCATCAACTTAATAACCAGGTGGCAAAAGAAAAGATGCATCTGTACGGCCCGGAACCAGCCTATCTGGTTCGTCCGTCAGGTGGAGGAAATGGAGAAAGCAGGCGACCTGAAGGTCCCGCAGGAGGAGCTGCATTTGATTACTCCTTTGCCGAAACACCTAAGGCTGAGGTGACTCTTGAAATATTGAATAAAAACGGAGAAGTGATCCGTACCTTTACCAGTGATTCCACGAAATCTAAGCAAAACAACAATCCCGTGCTGCCTGTGAAGCAAGGACACAATCGCTTTCACTGGGACCTGCTCTCCGAGGGAGTGGATACCCTGGGGGAAACAATTTTCTGGGAAACCTCAACAACAGAAGGAGTATGCGCACTGCCCGGAATGTATCAGGTGCGTTTGACCACACAGGAAGGTCGGAAACAAACCCGCTCACTGGAAGTCCGCATGGATCCTCGAAACAAAACAGAGACCCCCGAAGACCTGCAAATAAGGCATAAGCTGGCGCTGGAGCTGCGTGACTCACTGAACAGTATATACGATGCACTCCGTACCATCCGGTCGGTACGTAAGCAAGTAAAAACTACCACAAAACATGCCGGAGAAGCAGGCATTCAGGATGCAAAAGTGAAGAAGCTTACGGAAACCATAAGCAAAAAACTGACCCACCTGGAAAAAGCACTGATGCAGACGAAAAACCAAAGTCACCAGGATCCTCTTAATTTTCCCCCTAAACTCAAAAGCCAGTACGCATTTTTATATGGCTATGTGAACAGCACCAGTTCTATGTTCAGAGGACCCGTTCCTCCAACCGGCGTGGTGGATGAACGACTGGCAGAACTAAATGAACAGTGGACATGCATCAGCAAAAAACTAAATGACGTGTTACAGACTAAAGTAAAAGAATATAACAAACATATGCGGGAAATAGGAGAACCGGTTTTTGTGAAGTAGGCAGAAACGGTTTGGTTGACAGTTACAGCATGATTCATCTTTCATTTCTTAATGCTCCCATGCCACTCCTGTTCTTTTTTAAAAAACATTGTTTAACTTAGTAAAAGAAAAATTTATTTAACGAACGCTAAAATTATACTTTATGAAAAAACTTGTATTAATCACAATGGGAATCGCTTTTCTGTTTGCCAATTTAGCCATTGCCCAGGTGGATGTAACTTACCAGAAACCTTCTGAAGAAATTCTGAACCTTGTGGATAAACCTTATGCCCCAAACGTAAGAATCGATTCTAAAGGAGAAAATATGGTGCTGATGTACAGAGACCAGTTTAAATCGCTGGAGGAATTATCGGAAAAAGAAATGCGGCTGGCAGGACTAAGGATTAACCCAAAAACCAATATCGGCAGCCGGGAAAGATTTTACAACAACATCACCCTCATGAGGGTAGGAGAAAAAGAAGAAATCCAGATTCAAGGCCTCCCTGAAAATCCAAGGCTTTCCAACTTCGGCTGGTCGCCCGACCAGAGCAAGATGGCATTTACAAATACCACCCAACAAGGGGTGCAATTGTGGGTATTAGACATCAATAAAGCAGAATGTAAGAAACTTACCAAACCCCGTATAAACGCAAACATGGGTATGCCTTATCAATGGTATAAGAACAACAAAGCCCTGCTTGTAAAATATATCCCGGAAGACCGCAAATCATTAATTGATAAAAGCAAAGCCATTCCGGAAGGACCACGAGTCTCTGTGAACAAAGGGAAAAAAGCACAAAACAGAACCTACCAGGACCTTCTGGAAGACAAAACCGATGAATTCAATTTTGAACAATTGGTCCGTTCCACAATCTATAAAGTGACACTGGAAAACGAGAAATCTGAATGGAAAGAAACCGCTATGTACCTCGGTATGGTTTTTTCTCCTGATGGCGAATACATCTTAATTAACAAAATTAAGAAGCCCTTCTCATACCTTGTTCCTTATTATCGTTTCCCTTCTGAAACCTCAGTATATGACAAGTCAGGCAAAAAAATAAAAACCATTGTGGAAGTTCCTTTACTGGAAGATCTACCCAAGGGTTTTATGGCTGTAAGAACAGGCAGGAGAAGCATCAGATGGCGAAACGACAAACCTTCCACCCTATATTATGCAGAAGCACTGGACGAAGGGGATCCTGAGAAAGAAAAAGATTTCAGGGACGAAGTTTTTGTATGGAAAGCCCCATTTAACAACGAACCCCAAAGCCTCCTCAAAACAATCAATCGTTTCGCTGGTATTACCTGGGGAAACAAAGATATTGCTATTGCCCGTGATTACTGGTGGAACACAAGAAATACAAAAGCATACTACTTCAATCCTTCTGACCCCTCTCAAAAACCTAAAGTGCTGATCGACAGGAACTATCAGGACCGGTATAATGATCCCGGAAATCCAGCCACAAAGAAAAATAAATACAATAAAGAGGTCCTCGTGATAGACGGAGATTATTTATACCTCCTCGGAGATGGGTATTCCGAAGAAGGAATCCTTCCTTTTGTTGACAAGTTCAATATAAAAACAAAGGAGACAAAAAGACTTTGGAGAGCCAAAGCAAACAACAAACTCGAGCGCATCTGGACCTCCCTGAACATAAAAGAAGGAAAAATCATATCAAGAATAGAATCTAAAAATGATTACCCAAACTATTACATCAGAAATGTTAAATCAAATGAGAAGCCGGAACCCATTACCTACTTTAAAAATCCATTCGAAGAGCTGGCAAACGTCCACAAAGAGGTCATCAAATATAAACGGGAAGATGGCATTGATCTTTCAGCTACCTTATATCTTCCGCCAAATTATGACAAAGAGAAGAAAGAAAAACTTCCCATGTTGATGTGGGCGTATCCTCATGAATTTAAGGACAAAGCAAGCGCGAGCCAGGTCACTTCTTCTCCTAATGAATTCACTTATCCATCCGTTTATTCACCGATTTTCTGGGTAATGAAAGGCTATGCGGTGCTGGATGATGCAGCATTTCCAATCATCGGGGAAGATGAAGAACCCAATGATTCATTTAGAGAACAACTGGTGTCCAATGCAAAGGCAGCAATTGATGCAGTAGATAACCTGGGCTATATAGACCGGGAAAGAGTTGCTGTGGGTGGTCATTCCTATGGTGCTTTTATGACAGCGAATCTTTTGTCGCACTCCGACCTGTTTGCTGCAGGAATTGCCCGAAGTGGCGCCTATAACCGTACCCTCACTCCTTTTGGTTTCCAGAGTGAAGAAAGAACTTATTGGGAAGCCCCGGAAATTTACTACAACATGTCTCCTTTTATGCATGCCGATGAAATGAATACTCCCCTGCTGCTTATTCATGGTGAGGCAGATAATAATTCAGGAACCTATCCCATGCAGAGCGAAAGATATTTCAATGCCCTTAAGGGTCTTGGCGCAACAGTACGACTGGTAATGCTGCCGAAAGAAAGCCATGGTTACTCGGCAAGAAAGAATGTCCTTCACATGCTTTGGGAACAAGATCAATGGCTCGAAAAATATGTAAAAAACAAGGAAGAAGAAAAAGAGTAAAATAAAAGCACATATAAAAAAGGAACTGTCTAAAAACCCTGAAGACAGTTCCTTTTCTCTTATAAATAATTCTTTGCCTGTAAGACAGGTTTATTGTTCTATTGTTAAATTGCTATATTTTTCCCATGGCAGATTAAAGAGTCCACGTTTGTTAGCTAAATCCATACCTAAATCATTCTTTTTCACAAGTCACCCTACTAAATCCCAATAAAAAAAGAACTGCCTCCAAACTCTGAAGGCAGTCCTGACTTTCACTGTTAAATTTCTCTAATGCTTCAGTTTATAAGCCATCACCCTGTTATCATTAAACGTTGGCACATACAACATACTCTTTTCCGGAACAAATTCAATATCTGCCGCATTAATCTTATCCCCTGCGGTATTCAGTATCAGCTCTTTTTCTTTGTCCGGGTACAACAGATGCACATGCCCAGCCCAGTCGGATTTTATATAAACCCCGTCTTCCACTTTTTCAAGACCGTCAATTCCTCCGGTGTTTGAAATATATTCCGTCAAATCACCTGTAAGATAATCAGCTTTCATTACCTTCCCTTTCATTCCAATGAGGAGTTGATTATTCTCGGTAAATAGACCGTTCGGGCTTTTCAGGGCTTCCGATTCAATCCACTTTTCAACCTTCCCTTCTTTCAGGCGGTAAATAATTCCGGTAGCCATATCGGAAGCAAAAACCGTCCCTTGTTCATTAATGGCGATGTCATTCATAAATTTGGAGCCCTCACAAGGGAAAGTACCTGTAATCTCATAATCGTTAATATCAATTTCTACAATTTCATCCACATTCGTCACGTAAAGTTTATCTCCCTTTATTCCCATCCCTTTGGGGGCATCCAGACCAATTGCCCACTCCAGGTTCAGAACTTTTCCGTCAGTTGAAACTTTTGAAATAAAACCATCTTTGTCTTTCTCAGTAGGCTTCCCTTGAATATTTGACACATAAAGCACATCTCTTGCTGAATCATAACAAACAGATTCAGGGATTTTTAAGACAGAATCTGTACTCCACTTATGGATTAACTCCGGTTTCTTTTCTTTGGTGGTTTTTTCTGCTTTTTCCTCTTTACCTGGCTTTTGTTTGCAACCGGTAAAAATAGCAGCCACCAGGATAATTGTTAAAGTTATTCTTAGTATTTTCATAAGACAGATTTTTTTGTTATGACGATAAAATAAGAAAAAATATTGTAGATGTCTAATTATTAATAAATTTTATAAGCCTTTTTTTATATGTTGTCAATCAGTTATATCTAAATATTTTTTGCAAAATCAAAACAAACCGCCGTGTTTTTTTGTAAAACAAATAAACAAAAACAACCAGTACCATGGCACAAAAAGAAAATCATCTTCGCAAATTTGGGAAAACCAGGCTTCAGCTATCCCCACTCGGTCTGGGCACCTGGCAATTCAGCAAAAGAAAAAACCTGGCGGGAAAATTCTGGCCTGTCTTATCAGACGAAGAGAGTTATAAAATTGTACAGGCAGCATATAACAACGGAATAAACTGGTTTGATACAGCAGAATTATACGGTAATGGTGAATCGGAAAGAACCCTTTCCCGTGCTCTTGAGCTTGCAGGTATTAAAGACCAGGATGTATATGTGGCAACCAAATGGTCGCCCATCCTCAGGTTTGCCGGCTCAATCGTTAAAACCATCGGGGAAAGGGAAAAAGCGCTTGGTGGTTATACAATCTCTCTTCACCAGGTACACAACCCACTCTCCTTTTCATCTGTAAGAAAAGAAATGCTGGCAATGGCAAGGCTGGTTAATGAGAACCAGGTAAAATACGTAGGTGTGAGTAACTTTTCAGCTTCACAGATGCAAAAAGCACATGAAGAACTCAGCAAACATGGATATGTCCTTGCTTCTAACCAGGTACAGTACAATATGCTGAACAGAAAAATTGAGCAGAACGGCATAATGGAAACTGCAAAAGAACTAGGAATAGCAATTATAGCCTACTCGCCGCTGGCACAAGGATTGCTTACCGGAAAATACCATGACAATCCTGAAGAAATTAAGGGCAAGAAAGGATTCAGAAAAAGAATGGCGGCATTTAAAGACTCCCGGTTAAAACAAACAAAACCTTTAATTGACAAATTGAAAGAAATTGCAAAAAAACATGAAGCTACACCAGCACAAATAGCCTTAAACTGGCTGATCAATTTTCATGGAGAACAAGTATTTGCCATACCAGGAGCCTCAAGCACCAAGCAGGCAGAAAGCAATGCCGCAGCTATGAAAATTAAGTTATTAAAAGAAGAAATGGAGCTTCTGGATGAAATCAGCAAGCAATAAAAGAAACGTTCATTTTATTCTTACCCAAATTGAGCGATTTTCGCTCACGTAAATTTAATTACTCATCATCTGAACGAATCTCAATCCGGTAGCCCCTGCCCTGCATATCCCGGATTTTCTGCTGGAGTTTTGAAGAGAGCAGATCTATCCTGATCGGGATCCCGTCTATTGTGATCTTATCCTTTAAGGGATTGTCCTCATCAACTTTATGCAAAGAGGGTCCTTTATCAAAAATATCCAGATCAAGTTGCTCTGTAACAAAGGTAGAATTCCTGAAAATCACTACATGATCAACTTCAAAAAAACTCATAAGATCCTTTTCATGAATATAGGGTTCAAATGAATCGTCAAATAAAAGATTTGCGGAGCCAATAGCATGAATGATCCCTGCAGCCCATTGCTTTACATTTGGTGATTCAAAAGGCCGTTTGGTTTGGTCGTATAATTTATGAATCAGCCGGCGGGTAAGCTCCTTGTGCTCTTCATCCAACTTCTGATCACAAAATTCAGAGGTCAGATGTATCAGTTGATCTCTTCTTTTTTGCAAATCTTCCTGTTTCTTCATATTTTTTTATAACTATAACTATTCGCATTCAAAGATATATATATTTTCAACGAGACACAATGATTGTTGACTTTTTATTTACAAAGTAATACAGGAAAAAAGTAATTAAAAAAATTAACTGTTTGCATCCTTTAATTTGTTTTCTGAGAAAATGATTTGATAAAATGTGCTAAAAAAAGTACCTTTCACATTAAACCACTAAAATCTATCTCATGAAAAGATTGATCCCGCTAATCCTGATTTTATTCTTTACCCAAACCCTATTGGCACAGGAAGAGAAAGGAGACACTGCAAGCTTATGGAAGACAGGCGGCGTCACCTCAATAAACTTTTCACAGGTTTCATTCAAAAACTGGGCTTCCGGGGGTGAAAACTCCTTCTCTTTAAACGGCATGTTAAACCTTCATGCAAATTATAAGAATGAAAGATTTTCCTGGGATAATTCACTGAATATTGGTTATGGAGTTATTAAACAAGGACAAAGAGGTGTCAGAAAATCTGACGACAAATTCGAGGTCAGTTCAAAATTTGGATATAAATCTTCTTCTGACTGGTACT